>JANLTF010000062.1:0-1736 GCA_031362825.1 Acidobacteriota bacterium
CGGGGCGATATTTATACGGCTCCGATCGAAAAGGGCGGAACACGGAATCTGACGCGGTCTTCGAACGCCAACGACCGTTTCCCTGATTGGTCACCTGATGGCCGTCACATCGCTTTCATTTCCGATCAAAGCGGCGAAGACGAGGTCTGGATCGCGGAGCAGGATGGTTCGACTCCGCCGGAACGTCTGTCAACTACAAAACCCGGGCAAAAGACTGGCCCGTCGTGGTCGGCGGACAGCAAGAAGATCGCTTTTGGAGACAAGGACGGTAAGGTGTTTGTCCTGACCGTTGCCACAAAACAAATTCAAGAGATCGCCGACGCTCCGAATGGCGGCATTGGCGACTATACATGGTCGCCGAAGGGCGGCTTTATAGCGTACTCCATGCAGAGCCGGAACGGGCTTTCTGCGATCTATGTTTGGAGCGCGGAGGAGAATAAAAGCTATCGCGTAACGCCTGAGATGTTCGATTCGGGAAGTCCGACGTGGGATCCGTCCGGTGGATACTTGTATTTCATGAGTTCACGAGAATTTGCGCCGCAGATCTCGAGCTCCGAATTTAACTACGCCACAAACCGCATGACCCAGATATATGCGCTTGCGCTCAAAAAGGACACAAAGAATCCGTTTCCGCCAGAGAGCGATGAGGTGACGGTCGCAGAAGAGAAAAAGGAAGGTGCTCCGACGCCTTCACCGTCGCCAGCCTCTGCGGCAGTTGCCGCTGAGAAGATCGATTTTGACGGAATCGAACGCCGGGCCGCGAAGGCTCCGCTTGGAGCGGACAATTACGGTGGGATGGCGGCAAATAAAGGGAATTTGATCTATACGGTGCAGCCTCCTTTTTACTATGGACGTGCCGCAGATACGCAGCCTTCGCTCCTTATTTTTTCCTTGAAAGACCGAAAGGAAACGACGTTAGTCACAGGCTCGGGAGGTTTTACTCTTTCGGCGGACGGAATGAAAGTGATGACGGCGTCGCAAGGAGTGTTTGCGGTATTTGATGCGAACCCGGCGGGTGAGCGTTCGAGAAAGAACGTGTCGACGGGTGGCCTGGTCGCGGAGATCGACCCGGTGCAGGAATGGAATCAGATCTTTAACGAGGTTTGGCGCCAATATCGTGACTTCTTTTACGCGGCGAATATGCATGGATACGATTGGGTAAAGATCCGTGAAGACTACAAAAAATGGCTGCCGTATGTCGCTCATCGATCGGATCTCAATTATGTCATCGCCGAGATGTGTTCGGAACTCGCGGTTCAGCACGCATACATTGACGGCGGCGATTTCAACCTGCCGCCGCGTGTTCGTGTGGCTTTGCCGGGAGCGAGATTTGAAGTTGATAAGGCGGCAAACCGCTACAAGATCTCAAAGATCTACGGCGGACAGAACGAAGAGGACATCTATCGTTCGCCATTAACCGAGGTTGGAAACGACGCTCGTGTCGGTGATTATGTGCTGGCGATCAACGGTGAAAGTGTAACGGCGGACCGTGATATCTATTCGTATCTTCGCGGCAAGGCCGATAGCACCGTGACGTTTACCGTAAATGCTACAAATTCCTTGCAGGGCGCCCGCACAGTAACGATCAGGCCGCTAACGAGCGAATCTGACCTCATCTATATGGATTGGGTCGAGGACAACCGCCGCCGCGTCGATCAAATGTCGAACGGACGGCTGGGTTATCTGCACATTCCTGACATGGGAGCACCGGGAATTCGCGAATTTATCAAATGGTA
>JANLTF010000075.1:0-5536 GCA_031362825.1 Acidobacteriota bacterium
GTCTTGTCATCGCCGCCGCTCAGGATGCCGTAGAACTGACTGATAATTTTTACGCAACACTCCGTGAGCTTAACGTTCGCGGCCTGCCGGACGAGGACCAGCTAAAAGAGCTGAAGCCTTTTTTGTCGAGTCAGATCGTCACTATTATCAAACGCAACCAAAAAACCCAGTCTGCATTCATCAAAAAACATCCGGACGAAAAGCCGCCGTGGATCGAGGGCGACCTGTTCTCAAGTCTATTCGAGGGGCCAACAAGCTATCAGATCGGCAATACCCGCACCAAGGGCAGTACCCGCGAGGTCGATATTTACCTGCACCATGTCAGCGAATCGGACAAAGTAAAATGGACCGACACAGTGGTATTGAAAAAGTTTGGTGGAAAATGGCTCGTCACCAATATTCTCTTTAAGGGCAAATGGCAGTTCAAAGCGGGCAGCAGCCTGTTGAATGCATTGAAATAAGGTAATAAGTGTCACCCAAAACGGATAAAAAGAAAAAGAAGGTCGATTATTCGGCCGCTTGGGCCGAGGCTCGGCGGATAATGTGGGGTGCTCGTTGGCGATTGCTGCTGGGCAGCGTGCTGATGCTTGTTTCGAGGCTGTCGGGGATGGTTCTGCCGGCGTCGATGAAATATATAGGCGACGAGGTTTTTGTGGGGCACCGGTACGAGCTGCTCAAGTGGATAGCTCTCGCAATTGGCGTATCGACGCTTATTCAGGGCGTTACATCGTTTGCGCTTTCGCAGATACTCGGTGTCGCGGCACAGCTTGCGATAACGAATATGCGAATGCGTGTTCAGCAGCACATCGAGCGCCTTCCTATATCGTATTTTGATTCGACACAGAGCGGCCAATTGATCTCGCGGATCATGAACGACGCCGAGGGAATCAGAAATCTCGTCGGAACCGGTTTAGGCCAATTGCTCGGCAGCATTGTGACGGCGACGATCTCGCTTGGGGTTTTGTTCTGGCTGAATTGGCAACTGACGACGGCGACTATGATCGTGCTGCTTGTTTTCGGAGCCGCGCTGATGTACGCCTTTAAGGTGCTGCGGCCGGTCTTTCGCGAGAGAGGCGAGATCACCGCACAGGTCACCGGACGCCTTACCGAATCGCTCGGAGGCATTCGCATTGTTAAGGCTTACACTGCGGAGAAACGCGAAGAGCTTTCGTTCGCCCGAGGCGCCCACAAGCTCTTTCGCAATATCGCAAAATCGGTTACCGGAGTTTCGGCGATTTCTTCATTTTCTTCGGTCGTGATCGGTGCAATTGCGGTGGTGATGATCGTCATCGGCGGCAATGCGGTGCAGGGAAATACGATGACGCTGGGCGATTTTCTGATGTATATTTCCTTCACGTTCCTGCTCGCGATGCCCGTCATTGAACTGACGTCGATCGGTACACAGATAACCGAAGCTCTCGCCGGACTCGATAGAGTCCGCGAGGTCCTCGCAATGACCACCGAAGACGACATGGACAAAGACAAGCAGCCGCTGCCGGATATCGACGGCACCATCGATTTTGAGAACGTCTATTTTGAATACGACGAAGGCGTGCCTGTTCTAAAGGGTATCAGCTTTCATTCCGAGGCGGGAACAACTACTGCCCTGGTCGGCTCAAGCGGTTCGGGGAAATCGACGATACTTTCGCTCGTGCTTAATTTTATTCAGCCGTCCAAGTCAGAACCGCCTGCGTTAGCGGGCGGCTCAGACGCTGTCGCGGACACAACGACGGACGGTGGAAATCAAGTTGAGGATGATGCGACTCGGATGCCGCCGGCTTACGCAGACGGTTCTGACAAGGCCGGCCGGATCTTGATCGATGGGCATGATCTGCGAGACGTTAAGCTGCGAGATTACCGCCGCCATCTCGGTGTTGTGCTGCAGGACAACTTTTTGTTTGACGGCACGATCCTTGATAACATTCGTTTTTCTAATCCAGAGGCCAATTTAGAGACCATCAAAGAGGTCTGCAAGATCGCGAATGCGGACGAATTTATCGAGAAATTCCCAAATGGCTACGACACAGTTGTCGGCGAGCGCGGCGTGAAGCTTTCCGGGGGTCAAAGGCAACGGATCGCGATCGCAAGGGCATTACTTGCTGATCCGCGAATACTAATTTTAGACGAAGCGACATCTAGCCTTGATAGCGAGTCTGAAGCTTTGATCCAAGAAGGCCTAAGTCGTTTGCGGCAGGGCCGAACGACCTTCGTGATTGCACACAGGCTTTCCACCATCCGCAGTGCCGATCAGATACTTGTTGTCGAGGCCGGCGAGATCAAAGAACGCGGCACACACGCCGAGCTCGTTTTGCTGGACGGACGCTACAAACAGCTATATGATAAGCAGTACCGATTTGAACAAAATTTATTCGTAAACCCTGGCGAAGATTTTACGGGCAAACCGCCTGAGACGCTGGCACAAACAAAGCTTTAAAAAGGAGAACTTTGATATGGCCGAAAATCAAACATACGCAAATCACACACGCTGGTATCCGCTTTTTCACTTTGTCGTGATGCCGCTACTGGTACTTAATTTTCTCAGCCACCTTGTCCGGCTCTTTATGGCAGCTCCGGACAGTGGACGCAAAGCACTTGCATTCTGGACGCTGTTGAGTTTCGCACTCATTCTACTCGGTTTAGCATCGCGATTGCAGGCACTCAAGGCTCAGGACCGGACGATCAGATTGGAAGAAAAGCTGCGTTATCGCGAAGTTCTCTCGGGTGAACTCGCTGGGAGGTTTGGTGAATTGTCGATCGGTCAGATCATCGCATTACGTTTCGCGTCTGACGCGGAACTCGCCGGCCTTGTTGAACGCACGCTAAACGGCGAATTTGCCAAGACGAAGGACATCAAACTAGCGATCAAAGACTGGCGCGGTGATTATCTGCGGGTCTGACAAAACCTTAGCTGGACTTATCGTCCGCTATCTCACGTTCAATGATCCTGAGTAGATTGGGAAACCTGTCGAGATTACTGCCGCTGCGGAAGACGATCCTGAACATCGGCTGGATGTATTGGACGAAATACGTTTTGCCGCGCACGGCCGATTGATAGGAAAAAGTTCCTGCTGCTTTTAGGCAGCGTTGCAGCGTTTGGAGGCGAAACTCATAGGCAAATTCGCCTTCGTCGATCTTTGGAAGTCCAAGCGTGCTCCGCACGTCGAGAAAGTAACGGCGTTTCTCAGCCAGAAATTCCGGCGACGGAAGTTCGGTAATTCGATCGAGCAACAGCGAAACCAGATCGTATGCCGGTGAACCGATCCGCGCGTCCTGGTGATCGATTATACGCATTTTATTTTGCCGGTCGAGCATAAGATTTGCCGCGTGGAAATCGCGATGGCAGAGTACCGTTGCGTAAGATTCCAGTTCATTTGCAAGCTCACTAAACTCAGCCGAAATGGCCGCATCGTCACTCGAGGAAAGCGGTTGAGCCTTATACGTGGTGAAATAATGCTCTTTGAAGAAGTTCAGTTCCCAAAACAGTTTTTCAGAGTCAAATTTTAACCGCGATGCTCTCGAGTCCATCGCAAACGCTTTATCCGTCGCTATCTGAATACGTGCGATAAGTGAAATGGCCTCGCGAAGTAGCCGTGAGTCTTCTTCGTCAGTTTCCTCGTTCAACACATTGCGAAGATTGCGGTCGCCAAGATCTTCTAACACGATCACGCCTAATTCGCCATCGACAGCATATATATCGGCAACTGGAAGGTGTGCCGCGAGAAACAAATTTGTTACGTCGATATATGACTGATCGTTTGCGTTAAATGGTTCGGGATAGACACAGGCCACAGCCATCGATCCGTTCCACTCGATGCGAAAATACTCGCGGGTAGAGGCGTCGGCGTTCAGTGATTCGAACTCCGACGAACACTCACGCGACTCCAGAAATTGTGCGAGCCTGGTTTCGATAGCTGACATAGATAAACAAGCGTAGCTGCGGTAACACACTCCCTTCCGGTCGTGTTTCTGCCTTAGTTTAGCGGAACAATGTAGTTTTCACCTTGTACGTATCCTCTCAATGCCTTTTCAGGGATCTCAGGACAATTGCGGACCATGTCGGCATTTACGATCGCGACGTTTTCGAAATGCTCGCCGGGCTGGATCGTTACTCCGTCAGCCACGATCGTTCGGTAAAGAGTGACGCCGTCGCCTATCGTAACGTCATCCCATATCACCGAATCTTTGACGCTCGCCATTCCGGACATTGAACAGTTGCGGCCGAAATGAACGTCGCCGCTCTTCATCATTGCGAGGCTGATATCCAGGTATCGAGGAATGGTCGATAGCTCGTACCAATCGCCTTCGGCAACGTGCGCCGCTATCTTCCCGCCGCTGCGAATATATGGGATATAGATATCGGTAACCGTATCCGAAAAAACGCCGCGTGGTATGAGATCGAGAAGGGCCGGTTCGCAAATATGGATTCCTGTAAACATCAGGGGTGTCGCGATCTCGTGTTCGGTGTCGCGAAGTTCAGCTTCGGTTACCGGGGTTGCGTGAGGGCCGAAACGGTCGATAAATCCGTCCGTCGTCTCGACCACGGTAAACTTTTCACGTTTGTGATTCTCTTTCAGTACCATCGTAGCGATCGCACCGGATCGTTTATGCGAAACAATGGCGGCGGCAATATCAATGTCAGTAATGATCTTGCCATTGACGATCACAAATGTGCCGTTCTCTAATTGCGGCCTCGCAAAATCTAACGCTCCCGCGGTTCCGAGAATATCCGGCTGTTCGATGGTGTACTCGATATTAACGCCAAAGTTCTGACCGTCGCCGAGGGCAGAGATAACGGACTCAGGCTGATGATGAAGGTTAACTACTATGTCTGTGATTCCATAGCGTGCAACGTATTCCGCAACGTAACCAACGAGCGGTTTTCCGAGAAACGGGATCGCGGGCTTCGTGCGGTCGATCGTAAGTGGAAACAGCCGTGTTCCAAACCCGGCCGCGAGGATCATTGCTTTCATTTGTCGGCTCTAAGTCTTCGAATCAACGAGATTCTCAGACAAGAACATTCATTATCCAATATTCGTGGCCAGTATTCCATTATAAATGCCAAATAAAAAGAGGCCGGAATTGCTCCCGGCCCCTAGTCCTAAAGTTTAGATCGTCACCGAATTAGTGAGTGTTGTAGTTAGCAGGCGGATAGTCACCACTTGCGCCGAATGGGATACCGACAACTGCACCACCGACGGTGCTTCGGCTCCAGAACGCCGATTGGCCAGCGGCCGCATTTGGACGCCAGATCGCGACGTCCGTGCGTCCGTCACCGTTGTAGTCGCCCTGTACGAAGATGTCAGTCGCAGATGTACCAAAGGTGACCTGCTGGTCAGCACCGCCGCCGCTCGGACGCCAGTACCAGTTAATAGCCCCGCCGACTCCGCGAACTACGGCGATATCAGTTTTTCCGTCGCCGTCATAGTCGCCGGGAACAACGGTATCAGTCGGGGTACCAAATGTGACAGTCGAGACTGCGCCTGTCGATAGCCGAATCCAGAAACGAGCCTGGCCGCCACCGTCATTTCGCTGAACA
>JANLTF010000079.1:0-9657 GCA_031362825.1 Acidobacteriota bacterium
TCATCAACGATATCTTGCTCGACGGAATGAAAACCGTGGGCGATCTTTTCGGCTCGGGCCAGATGCAGCTGCCGTTTGTGCTGCAATCGGCCGAGTCGATGAAAGCGGCCGTGAAATTCCTCGAGCCGTTTATGGACAAGGTCGAGGGCTCGAATAAGGGTGTGCTTGTGCTCGCGACGGTGAAGGGCGACGTGCATGACATCGGCAAAAATTTGGTCGATATTATCCTCACCAACAACGGTTACAAGGTAATAAATCTGGGCATCAAACAGCCGATCGACGATATTCTGCGTGCTGCCGAGGAATCTAGTTGCGATGCTATCGGCATGAGCGGTTTGCTCGTCAAATCGACGCTCATCATGCGTGACAACCTCGAACTGATGAACGAACGTGGCATCAAGACTCCGGTAATTCTCGGTGGTGCGGCTCTAAACAGACGTTATGTCGATGCGGATCTCATTCCGCTGTTTAATGGCAAGCTGTTTTACGCTCGTGATGCGTTTGACGGGCTGCACGCTATGGATGAGCTGACTTCGACGGGGGAATTAAACGCAGAGAACGCCGTGGACGAAGAGAAGACAAGGGCGGTAGGAGTGAGCGGATCGCGCGAATCGAGTGATGTTCTGAACACAGATATTGTGACGGTCGGTGACGAGGAGGATCTCGTTGGCGAGGACGCTAAGCTTGGGACCGTTGCGGCTCGGGTCTCGACGCGGGCGGCCGGTGATACGACGCACACTAACCGGTCCGAAATAGCGGCACTAGACGATTTGCCGAAGGCGCCGTTCTATGGCTCGAAGGTCGTTGAGATCGGCGATCTGACGAAAGTTTTTGATTTTATTAACGAGACGGCGTTGTTCAAGGGCCAGTGGCAGTACAAGCAAGGGAAGTCTTCGAAAGAAGAGTACGACGATCTGCTCAAATCGACCGTTTATCCGAAATTTGCCGAGATCAAGGCGCAGGCGATACGCGAAAAACTGCTCGAGGCAAAGCTCGTGTACGGCTATTTTCCGTGTCAGTCATCGGGGAATGATCTGATCATTTATCAGGATGACGAAAAGACCGAACGGATGCGGTTCACGTTCCCGAGACAGGCGGTCGAGCAGCTTGGCGGCAAGAATCTGTGTCTCGCGGACTATTTTGCCCCGGCCGGAACGCAGGCTGCCAGCCTGCCCGGAGAAGAGACGCAGGCTGGCAGCCTGCGTTCCGGCGTCGATGTTGTAGCTTTCCAACTCGTAACGATGGGCCGCAAGGCGAGCGAGCATTCGGCTAAGCTGTTCAAATCGGACAATTACACGGACTATCTGCTGTTTCACGGGCTTTCGGTCGAGTCTGCTGAGGCACTTGCTGAGATGTGGCACAAGCGGATTCGTGAAGAACTCGGGATCGCCGGTGCGGACGCTCCGGAAATGGCGAAGCTATTTCATCAGGGCTATCGAGGCTCGCGGTACAGTTTTGGCTATCCGGCGTGTCCGCGGATCGAGGATCAGACAAAGCTGTTCGAACTGCTCCAGCCCGAGCGGATCGGTGTCGAATTGACCGATGAATTCATGCTCGAACCTGAGCAATCGACCTCGGCGATCATCGTGCATCACAGGGACGCCAAGTACTTCAATATCGAATAGAGAAACTAATAACTTGAATTAAAAAATGCCGGTTTTGCGGATTAGCAAAGCCGGCTTTTGTTTTGTAAAATGTTGGATAACTTAGACTTTCCTACTCATAAGTTCCAATTATGATAAAAACTATATTTATTGCCGGTTCCGGCGGGATCGGCGAGGCAGCGGCACTTTTGCTGAGGGAATGGTGTGATTTTGAGACGACCGTTATCCTCGGCGATGTATCTGAGGACAGTTTGCGGAAAGCGGTCGAACTGGTAACGGGGAATTCGGCGAAAACGACTGCGGTCGAGACCGTTGTTATGTCACGTGACGGTATTAACGACGCGATGAAGGCGGCGTTCGAGCGGACGGATGTGCTGCTCGATTGCTCGCCGGGCGGACAGGCTCCGCGAATGGCAAGATTTGCGGTGGATTTTAAGTTTCACTATGCAAATCTGACCGAATACGTTGCCGAGACCGACGAGATCATGGCGATGGCGGCGGATGCTGAGACCGGATTTATTTTGCAGACAGGCCTCGCTCCCGGATTTATCAACGTAAAGGCGATGGAACTCTACAATGAGTTCGTTCACAAATACGAAAACGAAAACGTTGAACGAGTCGGTATGAAAGTTGGGGCAATGACTGCTCACGCTCATGCTCCGCATTTTTACGGTTTTACGTGGTCTCCGATCGGAGTAGCGACAGAGTACGTTAAGAATTCGCGAGCGATCTTAAACTATGAGATCACTGAGCGTCCGGCACTTTCGGCACGCGAGACGATCGTTATCGGTGCCCGCACGTACGAAGCCGACCTCACCTCAGGCGGTGCGGCCGATCTGCCGGACTTTTTTGAGGGGAAAGCGAAACAGCTCGATTACAAGACTCTGCGGTACGTCGGTCATTACGACTGGGTCGAATCGCTCATTAAGAAGCTGCCAAAGGACGCCGATCTGCCTGATCGTTTGCAGGACGCAATGCTGCAGGCGGTTCCGTCGGTCGAGGACGATCTTGTTCTCGTTCATGCATCGGTCGATGGGTTTGATTCAAAAGGTCGGCGTCGAATGCTCGAGAAGGCGTATTTTGTCGAGCCGCTTGAGATCAACGGACGCCATTTACGTGCGATACAGACTACGACGGCGGCTCCGTTATGCGAGTCGGCGATGATGCTCCTGAGCGGCAATTACAAAGGCGTCGTGCTACAAAGCCAGATCGATCCGGCGTCGTTTATGAGCGGGAAGTTTGTATCAAGTGTTTATAAGTAGATGCGAAAGCAATAGCCTACAAGAACCAGGTTTTGGTGTGGATGACGCCAGAGGCGTCAATCGTTTATAGGTTGGGAGCGACGCAGAAGACGTGCGACCCCGGCCGGGGTCGAACCAATATATTGTTTGGATCTCTTCGTCTATAAACATGCGATCCCTCCGGGATCGAGAAGTAGATTCAATCCGCCATAAAATAGTTACATGCGGTAGATAATAAAAAGAGGCCACCTTTTTCGGATGGCCTCTTTTCTGATCGATGTTCACAAATTACGGAACATAGGTGTTTGGCGTCGGCTGATCGCCCGCAATTCCGAATGCCTGGATCAGGGTTCCGGCGGTCGTGCGTTGGATGAACCACGTGTTCGTAGACGGACGGAAGACCGCGGCGTCAAAGCGGTCGTCGCCATCGTAATCTCCCGGAACGGGGACATCACCGCTGGCTCCGAACGGGAACGCAAAGAACGAAAAGTCTTCGCTCCTAAGAACGAACCATTGACCCGTTGCCGGCCTCCAGAATGCCACATCCGTCTTGTTATCGGCAGTGAAGTAGCCCTGAACCGGTTTGTCCGTCGCAGCACCGAAGCCGAGAGCGAAAACGGTGCCGTTTGAACTGCGGCGGACCCACCACTCAGATCCCGATGTACCTACCGGGCGGAAGATGGCGATGTCGGCCTTGTTGTCGCCGTCGTAGTCGCCAAGGACCGGCTTGTCGCCTGTGGCACCGAAGGTGATAATGTCCGTGCCGCCGCCTGATTTTTGGATAAACCAGGTGAGCGTGGACGGACGGAAAATGGTCGGATCGGCCTTGCCGTCGCCGTCAAAATCGCCCGTGAGCGGCGTGTCGCCGGTTGTTCCGAACGGGAACGCGAAGAATGAAAAGTCTTCGCTGCGGAGCACGAACCACTGTCCGGTCGATGGACGCCAGAAAGCAAAGTCGGTCTTGTTGTCGCCAGTGAAGTCGGCAGGAACGGTCTTGTCGGTCGAAGCACCGAACTGAGCCGCTGCGTTGCCGCCGGTCGACGATTTCTGATACCACCATTCGCCCGGGGCCGGACGGAAGATCGAGAGGTCGGTCTTGTCGTCGCCATCATAATCGAACGGTGCACGGAAACCCGTCGGAGCAGACGCAGTAACGGTCATGTTCGGGGCCGACATATCAAAAAAGATATTTCCGACAGCCTCGACCTTGAACCGGCCTTGGGTAGTAGCGGTATTAGGAACCGTAATTGTCTGAGTTCCGTCATTCGGCGTACTTGCGAGCACGGTCGTCGGGAATGTCAGGCCGCCATCGGTCGAGAACGAGATCTTGACATCTGTGGCACTGACCGGGACCGCCGTTGTTCCGGCAACATTCCATGTGATCGTCTGTGTCGAATTTCCCGCCCACGACACAGCAGTGTTCGGTTCGGTAATGATGAACGGTCCCGAGACACCGTCAACGTTGACTGTACTCGAATTCGAGTTGATGCCGCCGCCGTTTACACGGTTATCGCGGGCGACAACCTGAAACACCATTGTGCGGGTTATTGACGGCAGTAGTTCACCCGTCATAGCCCCACCCGTTGTGTTGGGCGGGACGTTGGCGTTATTACGAATATACTGGAGCGAAGGGAAGAATCGTGTTCCGCTCGTCGTCGGGTTGTAGGATCGGAAAATCGGCCTGGGTGATCCATCCGCATCCGAATTCGGCACGGTTGTTGCCGTGGTTCCCAGATCCCACTGCTGCCAATCGTATGTGATCGCGTCGCCGTTGGCGTCAGTAGCTGAAGCGGTCAAAGAAAATGGTGTTTGCTTCGGGATATTGTAGGGGCCGCCGACTACTGGAACACTCGGCGGGGTATTTCCGGTGGCGGTCTCTACGTCGCAGGTGTTCCCGTTGCCGACCTGACTGAACGAGACGATCACATTCAGGCTTCGCAGATGGAAGGTGTCGATGCTGTTAAATGCGATGTCCTGTGACGAACCGCAGACACCGGCATAACCCATAACTGTCACGCCGCTGCCCGGTTCGTAGGCCGACGTTCCGGAGCGGTTGTTGCCACAACTCGCATTGAACGTGTGGTTCGCGCCCCATTGATGACCCATCTCGTGTGCGACGAAATCGATAGCAAAAGCGTCGCCGATCGGATTTCCCAAGCCGGTTGTTCCGCCGCCTTTATTCGCTCCGCAGGGAACTGCCAAATTTGCAACACCGCCGCTTCCCGTAGTAAAAACGTGGCCAATATCGTAATTTGCCTCGCCAATGGCTGCGTTCAAGTGCGGTGTGTTCTGGCCCAATGCGGTGGTTGTGTTCGAGTAAGGATCGTTTGCTGCGGTGCATGCCATCGTTCCGCCCGGAGCCGGGCATGTCATATTGTTTGCGGCATAAAGGATAATATCGTTATTGGCGACCATCACCATGCGAAGAGCAAGGTCGCGTTCGTAAACTCCGTTAACGCGGTTCATGATCAGCACGGCAGCGGCGAGACAGGTCGCGACGGTATTTGTGCCGCCTGTCGCAGCGTTGCAATATTCGAAATTACCGGCCGCGGCCAAGCGATAGGTACGGAGCGTTTCGCCAGATATTACGTTCGATTCGGACGCGTCCGGGATCTTGGCCTCGCTTATTTCAAAGATCGATTCAAAGCCTGTCTTAGGATTTTCGCAGTGCCAGTTGTCCATTCTCGCAAGATCGCGTTTGTAGAAGCTGACATAGTTTTCGGTGTCGCCGAAAGCGTACGGATCGATCATCACGGTGCCGTTCGGCGAGAGGATCATCGCGTGAAAACCGTTCGGCAAAAAGTCGAGGCGAGCGGTTGCGGTAGGGTCGTCAAGGCCTTGAGCACTGTATGTTCGCCCGACTTCCGGATATTTAGCGAGCAGCCCGGGCTCGACGATCAGCGAGTGAACAATGCTGAATCTTGCATAGCCGCCGCCCGGCATTGGCAATTCGAGGACAGTGTTTTTGTCCTGATTTGTAAATTCCTCGGGTGCCGACGTCAGGATACGTTCCAAATTGTTCTTATCCAGTCTGAATGTGGCGTATTCTTCGGGCGTGCGAGTACGCTGTGTCGGACGGCGGCTGATCTCTGTATCATCGATCTGACGCCAGACGCGATCCGATGATGTATTCGCCATGCCGATACCGGCGAGGGCGATCATCATCACAAAACCTAAACCTAAGCAAAAATGCTTTTTCGCGAACATAAAACTATCTCCTTTTTGCGAACAATTATGTGACGTGTCCGAATAAAATTCCGCTCAATGTTGAACGTCAGACGTGAGTCGTTTCGAGGGGGTTCTTAATTCGTTGAAATTGTAAAAAATATTTAACGGTCTATGATACAAAAAAATTACGAAACTGTCCATAGATTTTACGGTCGGGAATGCCCGAAAATGATAATATGACGGTTTGTTTGGTGGAACGCGGAATGACTGAAAGAAGCGAGATCACGAAAACTAAGAGTGCGGAACTGGTATTGCTGCCGTTGGCGGACGAAATATCGGCGATCTCGAGCGTCGAACGGGCCGGATTTTGGCTGACTCACAGGATGAATCTCGGCGTGTGGAAGCGGTTGATGACATTCTTTCAGCGGCACATCGGTTCGCTTTGGATCTACATCGCTACCTATAACCTGATGAACGTTTTCGGCATAGAAAATGTTGAGAATGCCGATGTCGAAACGCCGTTAGTGCTGGTGGCGAACCATCGATCGTTCTTTGATATGTACACCGTTTCGAGCGTTATCTTTAGGCGAACAAAGCGGCCCGTAACGCTGTTTTTTCCGGTGCGGGCGAAGTTCTTTTACGACAATCCGCTAGGCTGGCTCGTCAATCTGGTGATGGGCTGGTTTTCGATGTACCCGCCGTTCTTTCGCGAGGCCGGCGAAGTTAAGAAGCGGGAGTTCGACAAATACTCGATGCGTCGGCTCGTACAGTTGTGCAGTGAAGGCCACGGGCATGTCATCGGGTTTCATCCCGAAGGAAAACGGAATCTCGAGGGCGGAACCTACGATCTGCTACCCGCTCAGCCCGGAATCGGCAAGGTCATCTATAACGCCCATCCGCAAGTTATTCCGGTGTTTATCGCCGGTCTCGGCAACGATCTGCCGAAGCAGATAGTCGGCAACTGGCGTGGCGGCCCGAAGGTGCGGATATGGTTCGGCGAGACGATCGATCTCACGGATTTCTACTCAAAACGGGATGCGATCCGAACGCACAAGGAGATCGCGGACCATTTGATGAGCAAGATCGCTGAGCTTGGGGAAAAGGATAGGAAGCAAGAGTTTTGAAGGAACATGTGACCGGTTCAATGACGCCGGAGGCGTCATATGTTTATAGAACATGGCGGCAAAGGCAGAAACATACGACCCCAGCCGGGGTCGCACAAACAACGGCGAATATCCTTGCTATAAACATGCGATCTCTCCGGGATCGAGAGTAAGCTCAATTCAGGCCGCTCTTTTGAAACAATCAAAGTTTTAGATAGTCTCTATTTTGGGACAGTATTTGTGTTTGCTTGGTTCAAGGCCACTTGCGGCTGAGTTTCGGCCTCTTTCTGCAGTTCTTCCGGCGTCTTCCAGCCCGCTTTTCTTAACAGATCGACAGCAAACCTGATCGGGACCGCCATATTGGCGGCGGTGTTTTCGGTGAATACGCCAAAATTTATGCCGATGACCTTTCCGGCCTGACCGAAGAGCGGTGCTCCGGAGCCGCCTTCGGCAGTTTTGGCATCGTGGACGATGCGTTTCGCGTCGAGATCGGTGATCGCTCCCTGTGTGGTGAGCGGAACGATCTTTTGCGATTGAGCTAGAAAATTGATCAGATTTTGGCGCGAGTTGCCGAAACGCTGATTGATCGATTTCGCTTCGTCATCATCGACCATCGCAAGCAAGCGATCAGGGCCGCTCGGGTAGCCCATCGTGACGACGGTCTTGCCGATCGCAGCGGATTCGGTATCGAAATCAAGCGGTAGGACGGGAATGTCCGCAGGTAGAGTAGCGGCATCAACCGTTCCGATCCCAATGTCATCGCGTCCGCCAAGTTGGCGAACTTTCATCGGAAAAGGCGTCGCGACGTTTGGAAAATAGATCACAAGCCGTTTGACGCGAGCCCGGCCATTGGCGACCGTCATCATCTGTTTGACTTGATCGTCCTCCTCCCAAGGCTGCATAACGTGACGGTTCGTGACGATATAGCCGCCACCGACGTGAAATCCGGTGCCGATAAAATCATATTCGACCGTCGAACCGTTGCCCTCGGTCGTCAGGCCGATCTGCGGTTGTGGTGCGGGCCGCGAAGGATCTTCGGACTGCGTCGGTTCGTAGGGATTCGGCCGGTATGCCTGGGGATCGGCATAGCGGAGCACCTTGCCGCTCTTTTTATCGACGAGATCATAAACTCCGACGATCAGGCACACACCGCTGCCGTATTCGACACGCAGATTTGGTGCGAGCGACACGGTTTTCATCATGTCCTTGTTCGTCTTGTCGAGTTCGCTGATCTGGTCGTTGGTCTGACCGAGCTTCTCTTCGAGTTTGGCAATGATCTCGCCCTGCTGTGCCGACTGCAAACGGCTTTCACGAAGCTCTTTGTTGACCGCCCAGCCGATGTAGAAAATGCCGGTTATAAATCCGAGCACGATAACGAGCGTAATGAGTTTTGTCGTGACCGAGACCTCGCGAAGGAGCTCGCGTGTAAATTCTCGTAAGAACGCCTTGGCGTCGTCGCGTTTTGCGGAACTGGCGGATTCGAGAGCGGCTTCCTCGATAAACTGCGCGATGTGCGGCTGTTCACGGTTTGTTGTAATTAACGACGATTTGGTCTCGAGCGAAAAGAACGAGAACGCAATGTCCGAATCGTCCACCGCGATGATGTCGCCATCAGTTATCGCGATAAAACGCCGCATCGGTTTGTCGTTGATCTTGAGGTCGAGCGACTCGTCAAAATCGATGATCCGATAGACGCCGTCGGCGTTATCAAGGTCAAACCACATCGAACCGCCCTTCGCATCGGGCCGGTGGATCTGTAGGTCGCACAATTCGTCCGAGCCGACGCGAATTCGTTCCTGCGAAAAAAATTCGGTTCGTTTCTCAGTGCCGACCGTGATGTGGATGATAATGCCGACTGCCATCTAGAAAGTGAATAACTAATAGTGAATAGTGAACAGTTAATAGCTAACAGTGATTAGCATACCAAAAACTGAGCATAGTAAACTACATTCTGTTAACTATTAACTTTCAACTGATTCACTTTTAACTGTTAGTTTGTTAGTTGTTCCCCATGAAAAAATTCATCACCGACCGCGAACAGCTCGAAAAACTGGCACCGATGCTCAAAGCGCCTCTCAAACGGCAGGTGTTCGTCTGTACGGGCACATCTTGTTCCGCGGTCGGCGGGCAGGAAGTGATGGCTGAGTTCTCGCGGATCCTCGCCGAGAAAGGCCTGCGTAACGGCAAGGAATCAAAAGGCCGCAACCCGCTCGGCGAGGTCGTCCTCACCGAATGCGGCTCCATCGGTTTCTGCTCCATCGGCACCGCCGTCATGGTCTATCCCGACGGCACAATGTACGGTCAGGTCCAACCCGAAGACGTCGCCGAGATCGTCGAGGAACATTTGGAGAAGGGGAAGGTGGTTGAGAGGCTGGCGTTGATTGAACTGTCAGCTGCTTGAATCCATCATCCGTAAAGCTGCGGACGCCAAACCACTGTTTGGAAATCGTTGAAGACACTTTTCATAGTAATCACGGGCTTCGTCTCCGCGACCGATCTGGCTGTAAGAAAATCCAATGTTCGCTAGGGCCATCTCGCGGT
>JANLTF010000082.1:0-11269 GCA_031362825.1 Acidobacteriota bacterium
TGGCTGTCATTGGACACGGCGACGCGGGTAAAACCCAACTCGTCAGTTCGATGCTGCACGTCGCGGGAACGCCGGGCCGCTGGGGAAAGGTTGACGAAGGTACGACCGTCACCGATTACGATGAAGACTCGATAGAACGTAAAGTTTCGCTCAATAATAACTTCGCCCACCTCGAATACAACGACACCAAGATGAATCTGATCGATACGCCGGGTTACGCGGCGTTCGTCTCGCACGCACGGCCTGCCTTGCGTGTCGCTGATTGTGCGCTCGTCGTCGTTGACGCTGTTCACGGCATCGAGGTGCAGACCGAAAAGACCTGGCAATACGCGAACGAGTTCATGCTGCCGCGTTTTATGGTCATTAATAAGATCGACAAAGAGCACGCGGACTTCGGCCACGCTCTGGAAACGGCTGCTGACTCGTTCGCACGTTCGATCGTGCCTTTTACGCTCCCGATCGGCCGCGAAG
The DNA here is from genome assembly GCA_031362825.1 of Acidobacteriota bacterium. Lineage (GTDB taxonomy): Bacteria > Acidobacteriota > Blastocatellia > Pyrinomonadales > Pyrinomonadaceae > OLB17. The sequence continues at coordinate 472 of JANLTF010000082.1, forward strand.
GAAGCTTTCGCGGCGTCATCGACGTCGTGCACCAGAAGGCGTACGAATTCGATGCCGACGGTAAAGCTAAGCTCATCGGCATTCCAAGTGAGGAAACGGCTCTGCTCAATTCCACCCGCGAGCGTCTGATCGAGATCGTCGCCGAATCAGACGACGCGCTGATGGAGAAGTATTTCGAAAACGGCACGCTGCCCGAGGAGGACATCGTTCCAAACCTCGCAAGGGCCATCGCGGCCAGCAAACTCTGTCCGGTATATGCTGTCTCAGCCACAACGCTCGTCGGACTGCAGGTTTTGCTCGATCATCTCGTCGAGTTTGCCCCCAATCCGGGCACGCACGAGATGGAATACGGCTTCGCAGACAACGAAATGACCGGCGACCGTATTAACCGAAAATATAATAATGATGAGCCGTTCTCGGCATACGTCTTTCGCACGATCGCCGATCCTTTCGCCGGCCGCATCAATGTCATGAAGGTCGTCAGCGGTCACGTAACGTCTGACGCAACTGTCCAAAACACTACGCGCGACGTCCCCGAACGCCTCGGCGCTCTGCATGTCATCTCAGGCAAAACGCTCGACAAGGTCCCTGAAGCCGCAACCGGCGACATAATTGCCGTCGTCAAACTAAAAGATACCCAAACCGGCGACACACTCTCCGACAAGGCCAAACCGATCGTTTATCCAAAGGTAGAATATCCCGAAGCCGCCATCGCATTTGCCATCGAACCCAAATCAAGAGCCGACGAGGACAAGATATCTTCCGCCCTGCATAAAATATTAGAGGAAGACCCTTCGCTGCACTTCGACCGCGATCCGCAGACAAAGGAATTCATCCTGTCAGGCAGCGGCCAGCTTCATATAGAGACGGTCGTCAAGAAATTGGAGCAAAGATACCACGTCGAGGTAACGCTGCACCCGCCCAAGGTTCCGTACAAGGAAACCATAACGGCGCAGGTCGAGGTTCAGGGCCGGCACAAGAAACAGTCCGGCGGACGTGGCCAGTTTGGCGATTGCAAATGCATTTTCGAACCGCTCGAACGCGGCGCGGGATTCGAATGGGTTGATAAAATATTCGGCGGCAGCGTTCCGCAGAACTTCCGCCCCGCGATCGAAAAGGGAATCATCGAGGCAGCAGCAAGTGGCGCCGTCGCGGGTTATCCGCTGATCGATTTCAAAGTTACGCTCATCGACGGCAGCTATCACGCGGTCGATTCGGATGAACACAGCTTCCGTGCAGCAGGACGAAAAGCATTCCGTGCGGCAATTGAAAAGGCCAAACCAACGCTGCTCGAACCGATAATGGACGTCGAGGTCTTCACGCCGCAGGAAGTAAGCGGCGATATCATGGGCGACCTCAACTCGCGTCGCGGACGAGTCGGCGGCATGGAAGTGCGAGGCAAGCAGCAAGTGATCAAAGCCAAGGTTCCGCTGTCGGAAATGCTCGATTATCAATCCAAGCTCAACAGCGTGACACAGGCGAGAGGCTCGTATCATATGCAGTTCTCGCATTACGATCCGCTGCCCGGCAACCTGATCAAAAAAGTCGTCGATGAAGCCGTCGCCAGCGGCCGTGTGAGAGCTCACGAGGATGACGATTAGAACGAAAAAGTGCCCGGACACATTGTGTTCGGGCACCTTGATCTATTGATTCGGATCACGCTCTAACAGTTAATAGTTAAAGAGTTTATAGTTTTCAGTTGCTTTAACTGTGAACTAAAAACTTATCAACTCTTAACTGTTAGAAACCGACCGCCGTTAAGTTAGAAGCCGAAAAAGCTGCCGTTGTTATTGTTTCCACGACGGTTGTTGCGTCCGCGGTTCAGGCCTTCGCGGTAGCCGCGTTGGTATCCTTGCTGATAAGCCTGGTAGAATCGTTCCACACCTTGGTTTCCGCCGGAGTAGCCATTGTTATTGCCGTAACCCTGGTTGTTGCCGGAGCCTGAGTTTCCGCGTCGGCCGCGGGCGTCACGCGTTTATTGCCTTAGGCCTTCGTTATAGCCCTTTTGCATTGCGGCCCGATAACCGCGACGCTCGTTGCCGCGGTTGTCGTAATTGCCGTTTTGATTGTAATTGCCGTTGCGGTCCTGATCTTCGTATCGATCATCACGATCGCCGCGACGATCCTGAGCATTCGCTCCGATCGCCGAAAAGGCCACAAACGCCAAAACCATGGCCGAAGCCAAACCGAACCTCTTTAATAGTTGATTTATTTTTGTTGTATTCATTACTTGCAATACTCCGCTTCGGTTAAAGCGAACGCCATGCCTAAGCTGAAACGCTTCGATTTTCATTGCTTTTGCCGTCTTCTCGGCACCAATTGGTATGGATGCGGACGTGTTTCGCACGTTTCCGCACGAAACCTCACGGCGATATCGAACGTAATCTAATAACATCAAGTAATGTCATTGCTCTTGGTTTGGATGCGATTGGCCGAATGTTTATAATTGCATTCAACCAGTTCATAAATCGGTTTTGGAGAAATACTATGAAATTATCTAAGAACAGTTTGATCACATCTCTCTCGCTTTTTGCGGCGTTTATTTTCACCTCGGCTATCGTGTCGGCCCAGCGGCCGCCAACACCGCGAGGCAGCCAGAAGGCGACGGTCTCTCAGACGCTCGGCACCACCGATGTCTCGGTCACGTACAGTCGTCCGGCGATACTCGGCCGCAAAGTCTTTGGCGATTGGCCGACTGCGGTTGCGGGCGAAGCGACACTCGACAACGGGAATGACCGTCCGAAAGATGCCGTACTCGTTCCGTGGGGCCACATTTGGCGTACGGGGGCAAATGAAGCAACGCTCTTCTCTGTCAATGACGATGTGTTGGTCAACGGCCAGTTGCTCGCGGCTGGTAAATACAGCCTCCACACCATTCCCGCAAAAGAAGGTGACTGGACCATTATCTTCAACAAGGACGACGGGCAATGGGGTAGTTTCTTTTACGATGCAAAGAAAGATGTCCTTCGCATCAAGGCAAAACCTGAAATGCTTTCCTGGAGCACCGAATTACTTACGTTTGACATCGAGTCCGACGTTCCGGCTAAGGTCGGTGACGTTACCTCGAAGGGCACGGTAGCGATTCGCTGGGAAAAGATCCGCGTTCCTTTCACCGTCGAGGTTAAAGATCTGGTCGGTTCGACCATGACCCGCCTCAAGGCCTACGTCGCTGCCGCCAAGCCCGAAGATCCGGCTCCGCGCATCAGCGCCGGCAACTATGCCAAAGCAAACAAACAGACCGAGCAGGCAAGTGCGTGGTTTGAGGAAGCCCTGAAGATCAACGACTCGATGATCGCCACCAAGGAGACGTTTCAAAATCTACAGCGTAAGGCGACTATTTTGCTCAATCTCGGTCGCGGAGCCGACTCTCTCGCCGCCGCCGAACGCGCCCTCGTAGTTGGAAAAGCCGACCCGGCAATTAAGGCAACCGATATCGCCGCCCTCGAAAAACGAATTGCGGATATCAAAGCCGGTAAGAACTAACCGCCAAAGTACAATAAAAGCACCGAAAGGCCCCTTGCTCCTTTCGGTGCTTTTGTGCGATTCCTAAGCCGCTTTCTTATGGCACATCATGCACTGCGTCTGGATCGGACCCTTTTGCAGTGGACGCGTCATCTTAACTTCGGCATGGCATCCGGCACAGGTTCTGTGAAACGCGGTCTGATTGTTGAGCGTGATTATCGCCGGGCTACCTTCGTGCTTGACCTCAGGGATCGCATCGATCAGCTTCGGCTTTTCGCCGGTTCGGGCGTGGCAATCACGGCACGCCGCAACGCCCGCAGCTTTTGGATCCTTCGCAAACAGTTCGCCCGTCAGCGTCGTCGTCCGGTCAACCGGCCATGCTGTCTTTAGCGGCGGAAATTTTGCGATCTCAGCCGCCGGCCTTGCCGTGTGATGGCACGAGGTACATCCGATCGAATTATTCTGATCGATCGTGTATGCTCCGCCGTTGTGCTTCACGTGATTAAAAGTGACCTGGCCGAGTTTTGCATCTTTCCCAAGTATCACGACCTCAGGCATTGTCTGTGTGCTACCGTTTGCCGCCGGCATGTCCGCTTTCTGGGCACTGCTGTGGATGCTTGCAACATCGGCCAGAATAAATACAAACCCTAAAGCCAGCAAATCGGCCGTGAGCAATAAAAGTGTGTTTTTTTTCATCACCGCTTCCTCCTGAAAAGACATACGGGTATCTAAGAAAAACGCGCCGTGAATTCCGTGACTTGGGAGATACTAAAACAATACACCCATTTGCCGACAACAGCTAGTTGGCCGCCTTCGCTGACCAACGATCCCAACACGCCTTTGCGATCTTAGCGATAACCGCCTCCCGTGTTTTTTCGTCGGCGGGCGAATCTGAGACAAACACCGCGATTCCAAGCCGATTGCCATTTGGCAACCAAATAACACCTATGTCGTTCGTAGCGGCCGTAATCCCAGTTTGCGTTCCAGATGTACCGGTCTTGTGGTAGACAAGTGCTTTGGCTGGAAGCAGCCCTTTAAGACGGTTCTGACCCGGTTTTGACTCGAGCATATTCTGTAGAATCAGCGGATATCCTTCCAATAAGACGTGTTCAGATAGTCCCCCGAGGGACTCGATCAATTCGACCGAAGCCATCGGGGTTGCCCAATTGTCGTATTGTGTTTGCCAATCCTTACCTATCTCTTTTTCGGTATTGACCACCTTGATGTCCTGAATACCGATCAGTGACAGATACGATTGGATCTCGTTCGCGCCGCCGGCGACACGTATTAGGACGTCGCTTGCCGTGCCGTCAGACTCGACGAGAGACAAACGGATGAGTTCGCGGATCGTGAATTCGCCGCCGTTCGGATTAGCGTCGCGGAGCGGTGAGCGCATGCCGGGGCGGACAAAATCTGCCTTTGTGACGCCAATCTTTTCGTCGAGGTCGAGTTCACCGCGTTTGATCTGTTCCATTACTGCCATCGCGATCGGCAGTTTGTAGACGCTCTGCATCGGGAAACGCTGGTCCGCGTTGAGCATGGCGGCGTCTCCGGTTTCGAGCACGACGGCGGCGACGCCTACTTTGCCTTTTGCCGCCTTTGCGGCGTCGGCGATCTGCTTTTCAAGCTCGGCATCGGGCTTCAGAGCGATCTTTGGCAAAGGCGTGGACCACGGTGCGAGTTCGGGCGTCGGAAACTCATTCGTAAGCGACGCTCCGCCGCGACATCCAACAGAGAAACAGACGGCAACGACAAGCAGCAGTCCCAACACCGACCGCGAAAGGCGAAGTTTGTAATACCGACACTTCATAAACTGGCTCAACGATGACTTACCACGGCCGCTTTTGCGTTTGGGTGACATAGGCGTCGCCATCCACGACTATCATCGGGTCGCCGGTTTTCGGATGGTTTCGTAGTTGGATCGGATAAACGATCTTACCCGACGAATTCGAATAGGCCGTCAGCGTCGTAGAAGTTGCGGTCCATCGGCCCGAATCATAGGACGAGCCGACACTTGATCCGGCTGCACCGCTCGAAGACGTTTCCCCGGAATACTCGTAGGTGCCGTTCTGATAGAGAGTAAAACACCGTTCACTGCGGTACGAACTCGTTCCGCCTAAATTCGCGAGGTAACACCACTTGCCGACGAACTCCGCGACGATGCCTTCACCGCCCGCACGGCCCGAACCGCTGCCGCTGCCCGAGTTTCCCCACCCGGTGCCTTTCATTCGCGTGTAAACGACTTCCTGCCCCTGGGCGTCGACGATCATAGTGTCGCCGTCGAGTTCGTATGGAAATTGGAGCGAGCCTTCGTCGCTGCTGACCGTGATGACTGAATTTTTAACCTTGTACGAGTATTCGTCATCGTTGATCTTGATCGTACCGTTCGCGTGTATTTCAATGACAGCGATGTCACTCTTCCAACGGCCAATCAAAGGATTCTTAGGTGCGGCGGTCTGTGTGCCGGTTTGAGCGAGTCCCGTAACTACAAACGGCACGGAAAGCGCCGCGACCGCAAAGAGTGCCAAAAGGAACATCTGTCCCGTCGATTTAATTGAATTCATTTCTTCCTCCTTCGGATTACGGAATATTAGCCTAAGAGGGAGATGATGTACACAACTATTTTTCTTGCTATCAGGGCGTATCAGATCAGAGCATCGCTCCCTGCACTCCGCACGGAACGGAATAAACGCTGTCGCCGGTGGCGACGATCAGGTCGCCCTTTCGTGTGAAGCATAGGCCGACGACGTTGTTTCCGGCAACGAAGTGCCGGGCCGTAACACCGTCCGCCGAGACTTGCACGACGCCGTGTCTGCCTTTGTAACAGGCGGCCACGTAGAGATTTCCGGCCTTGTCGAACGCAAGGCCTTGAGGCCGGCCGAATCCGCGGAAGTAAACTTCGTCGAAGCCTTCGTTATCAACGACGTGGACCGCATCATGACTCGCAAGGCCCGGAGCGGTTACAAACAGGCGTCCGTCGGTACCAAAAGCGAGGTGATAGGCAGCTACCGACGGCTCCATGACAGTAAACGTCTCGACATCGCCAAAATCGCGGACGCGGTGAATGGTTCCGGCGCGGTCGCCGACGTACATAAGGTTTTCGGCGTCGAATGCAATGCCTGTCGCGATGCCCAGGCCGGTCGCGTAAACGGTCGCGGTGCCGTCCGCCGAGACCTCATAGACCTCGCCCTCGGCTCGATTGGTGACGAACATCTTTCCGTCGCGGTCGAACGCGATGCCGGTGGGGTTTAGGATCGGTTCGGGCAGCTCGTCGAGGTATCCGTCGGGTTCGAGGCGAAACAGCGTAGCGGGCAAATGCTGTCCGCGGCCGCCGCTACGGGTCAGAATGATCGCGTCCGTGTTCGGATCGACCGCCGGATTAGCCACAATGTGCATGTTCTCGGCTATGCGGCGGCCGACGACCATATCGACGGGCACGCTCTGGAACGCGCCGCTTTCGAGATGGATCCGCGTGTGCTCGCTCGGCACCTCGTGCGGCACCTTTGCGAGTATCCGCGACGACGAAGCCGCCGTAATACCGCACTTCACACCTCCAATAAAGACGCCGTGGTCCCGCCCGCTGGTCACGCGAAACCCTTCGCAATCGATTGCTATCTCGCCGCCCGGGATAGCAAACGGCGGATCTACTGCGATAATTTTTCCTGCATGATTCATTGTTTGTCGATTTTACGTTGCTTGCCCGACAGTGTCGAACTGATCTCTTTACGTTTATCACAAAACCCGGCTTAGCTTGACCGGCCCGCCCTAAAATATTCTTGTACGGAGCTCAAAGTATACTGCTGCATCGGCTCCGGCACTGAAATGTTGATTATTTTTCTCATAAGAATGATCTCCCTGATCAAAAAAGCTGTATTACAACGTGTTACGTTTTATTACAATTTATTACAGTTTTTGTTGTGTCGCTGTGACGGTAAACGTCTTGCGTACAATCACTTAAATGTACTATCGGGGCAATTTCAAGAAATTCAACTGTCCCGAGTGTCCTTCGTGTCCAGTGCGTACGTCGTGTCCTGCTCGTCCCGCAACTTTTTACCGTAAGTATTGTGTATAAAACACTTTTCATCACAATGAGTTTACATTGTATTGCGATAATAGTCAATAGTTTTATTTATGCAACAGATTCCACCTTGAATTCATACAATAAGTGCAACTTTTGAAATTGGCGGGCGGAGCATAAGCCGCTTTGACCGGATCGATTCCATTTTATGGAAGGTTATATGCTATTCTTTCGCTTTATTTTACTAACCCTATGAGTGATTTTGATCAGCGGATCGCGGCCCTGGATATGGGGCTTTTTGAGAAGATACCCAGCCAAACGACCGATACGGACAAGCAGACGTTGCTGGCATGCGAACTCGCGGTTCGTGAGCTGAAGAGCGGTTTCAATTACCTTGAGATCGGGTCATATCTGGGCGGCAGCATCCAGCCGTACCTGCTCGACGAGAAATGTGCCCGTGTTTATTCGGTTGATAAACGGCCCGAATCGCAGCCTGACGCACGCGGCTACGACTGGGTCTATCAGAACAATTCCACCGCGAGAATGCTTGAACTGCTCAAAGAAGTAGGACCTACCGACAAGATCACGACAATTGATGGCGATACGATCTCGATCAAACCTTCGCAGGTCGCAGACAAGATCGACCTTTGCTTTATCGACGGCGAGCATACGGACGAAGCGGTATTTCGCGATTTCCGCTTTTGTCTCGATGTGCTCGCAGAAAACGGAGCGATCATGTTTCACGACGCCCAGATCACTTATAACGGCATCGCGACTTCGGTCAAATATCTCGAAGATAACGGCCGACGATTCCGCGCTTACTCACTGCCGAATTTTGCTTTTGTGATCGAGATCGGCGATTTTCCGATGCACAAAAATGAACGTGTCATGGACCGCCTCGTCGATAATCATCAGAGCTTTCTCGCGTCCCTTCAATACAACGACAACTACCGCCGATTTTCGACACGTTTTCCTTTTGGATTTATCCGGCGAACCCTGATCAAAGTGCGTCGTTCGAACATCAGCGAATAGCCGCGTAGGGATTTGGTGATTTTCGAGCATTTCCGTGATAAGATTTCGGCGCTGAGGCAAATTCTCGACTTGAGCAAAAACATTCGACGGTAAACGTCTAGCCAACGTTAGGGCACCGAACCGGAGGGTTCACTTTGTCCGCTTGCGATCAATTTGACGCTTAGTAAAAAGCGAGGAATCATCATGTTAAAAGAAATGTCGGCGGTTCGTTCTTTTATTTCGTTTTCGGTCATCTTTTCGATCTTGTTATCTTGCATTCCGGTCTGGGCGCAAGGGCCGGATCTTGTGCCGGTAAGCGATATTACCGGTGGTTCGAGTGTTTTTGTTCTTCGCAGTTCGGGCCGTCCGTCGCGCAAATTCTCGACCGCCCGAACGAAGCGATCAAAAACGCAGCGGATGGACACGGCGAAAAAGGTCAAGAAGCAATACGACACCATAGCAACGACAACTCCGCTGCGTGTCCGGGCGACGGTTGTCACTCCGGATAAGGTTGCGAACGTAAAGACGATGGCACCCGGAAAGGCGGCGGTACTGTTTGCAGGTGTCGGTGAGTACTATGTCGACAAGAACGACGTCGAAAACTCAGAGTACTTCTTTAGAGGAGCCATCGATCTGGATCCCAATAATGCAAGTGCGAAAGCAGGCTTGAGCGAAGTGCTTGCGGCGAAGGGAAATGACTTGTTGCTGGCCGATAAGGCTCCGACGGCAAAGGCCTTTTTCCTCGAATCGATCAAGTTCAATCCGAAGAATTCGGCCGCGTACTTTGGCCTCGGCGAAGTGTACTCTGATCTTGACGAGAGCAAAGAGGCTACCAAGAACTTTGAAGAAGCGTTGGTGAATAATCCAAAGTTGACCGAGATCTATGTGCCGCTCGGGATTCTATATTTCCAGGCGGGTGAGATCGCAAAGGCAGACGAAATGCTGACCAAGGCTCTTGGAACTGCTTCGGAAACGGCTGAAACACAGGTGTTTCTCGGTTCGATACGCCTCTCGCAAAATCGAAATCAAGAGGCATTGACCGCATTCCAGAGGGCAAAGACGCTTGATCCGACAAATGCGGACGCGTTCTTCCAGACCGGCGAAGCGTTTGTCCGGTTGGACAAAGACAGTGATGCGATTCCCGAATATCAAAAGGCTACGGAGCTTCGGGCGAACTATCTCGATGCGTGGATCGGCCTTGGCGATGCGTACTATGCGGTAAAGAATTATCCGGAGGCAGTAAAGGCATACGCTCAGGCTAAGCGTCTCAAGAATGACAACGTCGAGGCTCTCGTCGGTTTGGGTGACGCTCAGCGAATGTCGAGCGATTTTAACGGAGCGGTCGGAAGCTATGATCTGGCTGCGACATTTATCACCCGCGAACCGAATTTCGACAGAAATGAAGCCGCCGAAATTTACAGCAAGATCGGTTACGTTCTCGGACAGCAGTGTCAGATAAATATCAAAGAATCCAAACCTTGTTTATGGCCCAAGGCTATCAGATCTCTTGAAAAGGCGGTCGAATACGGAAGCGGAAACACCGCCGATTTTGCAAACCTTGGCTGGGCCTATTACAACGCAGCTCGGGTTGACGGCTATGAAAAACTCGAGAGCGAAAAGCAGACCAAGCTGGCTCTTGCCAAAGCAATGCTCGAGAAAGCCGTGGCAGCAAATCCGGCCTATGTCGAAGGCCCGCTGCTCAATCTAGGTATGACACTGACCGATCTAGGCGATTACGCCGGAGCCGTGACAGCCCTAACCCGAGTGGTCGACAAACAGCCGAAATGGACGTTTGCGATCAACGAACTCGGTCTCGCGTATCGTCAGCAAAATAAATATAAGGAAGCGATTGCTCAATTCAAAAAGGCTGTCGAGCGTGACGACAACTTCGCTGCCGCTCACTACAACCTCGGTGAGAGCGAGCTTAAAAACGGAAATATGCCGGGAGCCAAGAAGGCGTACGAACGCCTTATAAAGCTTGGCCGTAACGACTTTGCCGCGCAGCTTGAGCTCATGTCGAAGGGTGCTGTTCGGAAATAGACCGGTTTTGGTGAGCAACATCCAGATACAGGAAAACGAAGCCCTTGCGCCCTATACGACGATGAAGATCGGCGGTAGGGCGCGTTATTTTGTCACGGCGTCGAGCGAGGATGAAGTGATGGCGGCGTTACGCTTTGCTCGCGAACGGAGAATTGAGGTTTTCATTCTCGGCGGCGGCAGTAATGTTCTGATCGCTGACGCGGGTTTTGACGGGCTTGTGATTCAGATAGGCATCGTCAGTTCCGAGTTCCGGGTTCCGAGTTCCGA
>JANLTF010000093.1:0-5612 GCA_031362825.1 Acidobacteriota bacterium
CAGATGAAAGGGAAGTTGCACACGACGGTCGAGACGTTTGGGCTCAGCGACGAAGCCAAATGGCAGGCTCGCGACATCGAATTTACAAGTGAAGGCACCCGATTCAAAGTCTTTAATAATTCAGGGAGCGACGAACAACCGTGGGCCGAATTCACGACCAATATGATCGGCGAATTCAACGTCCGCAACTGCCTCGCCGTCATTATTGCCGCCGACGCGTGGGGCATTTCAAAAGAGAAGATACAGGAGGCATTCGACACATTCAAATCGGTCAAACGACGGATGGAAATACGCGGCGTTGAACGAGGCGTCACGGTCATCGACGATTTCGCTCATCACCCGACCGCCGTTGACGAAACGCTAAAAGCCCTGCGGCAACGCTATTCTGACAATCGCCTGATCGCGATCTTCGAGCCTCGTTCACGCTCGTCGCGGCTGTCGATATTCGAGGAAAAATATCGTGCGGCTTTCGCTCACGCCGACCGCGTCATCATCGCGGGAGTTTTCAATCCCGAAGACGCAAAAACCTACGGCGACGTAATGAATGTGGAACGCCTAGTCGCCAACATCGTCTCCGACGGAAACAACGCTATGACCCTAGCCGATGCCGACGCGATCGTCGAACACCTCGCCCCTGAACTAAAGGACGGCGATGTCCTAGCCATCATGTCGAACGGCGGCTTCGGCGCGATCCATGAGAAGATCTTGGACGTACTCCGTAGCTAGATTGTAGTTGGAATTGGATCAGTATGCCGATCGGAACCGTCGAAGAAATAATGCCGATCAGAGCCACTGAAGTTTTCGCGGTTATCCATGATTACGATCGTCGGTTGGAATGGGACACATTGTTGAGCGAGGCGTACATCGAGCCTCCGTATGATTCTGCCGGTAAAGGCGTCGTTACGGTGTGCCGCGGCCGGCGGATATTGGGAAATATCGCGATACGCACTGAATATGTGACGTTTGAAAAGGGCAAGGTCGCGGCCGTTCGGATGTTGAAACCGACGAGTTTTTTCGAGACGTTCGCCGCGAGTATCAGGCATTTGGATCTCGAAGACGGCCGCTCCAGCGTTGTCTATAAATTCAATTTCACGTCTCGGCCCAGTTTTATGAGGCCGATATTAGAGCCTGTAATGCTGCGGGTTCTCACGTGGGAGACAGGGAAACGGCTTACCGCACTTCGAGAGTTTTGCTCCCAAGATCTTACTGATCGATCTTTCCGTTAAAGTCCGCGAGTTTAACTACGATCTCGTCGATCAAAGAGACTCGCGATCCAACCGTAGGCACACCGTTGACGACGAGCGAGACGACCAATTGGTCTCCTCCCGCCGTTGTTACGTAGCCGGAGAGGGCCGAGACCTGATCGATCGTGCCAGTCTTGCCTCGCATATTTCCTTGAGCAGCGGTTCCTTTGAAACGGTTTCGCAGCGTGCCATCGACGCCGCCGATCGTCAGGCTGTCACGCCATGCCTGCGAGTACTTGCTCTGCTTTGCCATGTATGTGTAAAGCGTCACTACGGCCGAAGGTGTGATCAGATTGTGCCGCGAAAGCCCGCTCCCGTCCCACTGAACGATGCCGTCATCAGGAACGCCGATCTGTCTCAAAAACGCCTTTACGACGCCGACACCAAGGTGAGAACTATTGCCCGAGCCGCCATTTTTCCTGCCGATCTCTTCGCCAAGCGTCCATAGGATCGTCTCGGTGTACATATTCTGGCTGGGTTTCATCGTCTTAACTGCGATGACGGAAAACGGAGGTGATTCGATGTAGCCGAGATTGATCGAGGCTTGAGCGGGAATTTCGCCACGCACGTTGGTCACGCGATTTTGTCCCGTAACGACAATGCCCTTGGCTGTGAGACGCTGACGAAGAAGCTCAATGAAAAGCTCGGCGACGTGCGAAAACGAGATCGACACGCGTTGTTCCTTTGCTCCCGGAGGCATCGAACCTGTTACGTCAATTAGGTTCTGATTAATCCTTTTCGAGATCCGAACTGTCTCGGCGCCGCCCATGGTGACACATCCATTGACGAATCTAACCAGCGAAGTTGCCGGAATTGCAGAGACCGAGCATTGACCGCCCGAAGAGCCCGGTCTGACAATGATATCGATGACGTTATCATTCAGCGGTAGTGCCGATATCTCGGTGCCGTAGTAGGTGTGCAGGTCGTCCCATTCCCAACTGTCTGGAATGGCAAAGCCCTGAAAATAGCTCTCGTCACCGATCAGGTCTCCCTCGACACGTTTTACTCCCGCAGCTACGATCTTCTCAACAACCTGATCGATCGCCCGATAATGGTCCATCTTGCCCGGAAACGCGGGGTCAAACGAAGTTGAAAGCGAAATGTCGCCGCGGCCTGTTATTCGCAGGTTTCCCTTTATCACGCCATCGGCGTTGGGAACATTTGTCGATGAGATGTTCGTGACGAACTTGAAGGCTGGCGTCAATCGTTCCATCGCCGTCGCGACTGTGAAATTCTTCATATTAGACGCCGGCATGTAGTACTTTTCCGAATCGTTTTCGAACACGACCTTGCCCGAATTCAGCGAGACGACCTTTATCCCGACACGCCCGCGTCGAACTTCCGGCGAGAACAGCCTTTGCCTGATCGACGATTGCAGATCGGCGAGCGTCTGCAACTGAACCGGAGTCGGAGTCGGCGTTGGAGCGAGGACACTCGTCGGTTGCGGTACCGGATTCACCTTTGGTGTTGGCGTTGCCCTCGGTGATTTACTTAACTCACGCCTCAATTCTTCCGGACTTGGAATTCCGGGTGGCGTTACACCCGTAGACTTAATTTGACGCCTCCTCTCCGCAGGGCTCGGGATGCCCGGCGTTGGAGTGCCTACTGGAATCGGCGAAGGCACTGCGGTTGAGAGGGAGAGCCTCTCCGCACTGACAGGTTGTTGGATCCGTGGAAGTATATAGGCCGACCACGCGAGGGCGAAAACAATGGCAATGCGAAAACTGATTTTCATAATCTTGATTCTATCGGAAAAACGACTCACATAAAACCGCCGTGAATTTTAGACTGAAGGGCGGCATGCGATTTTATTCAACGCCCTGTTTTTGATATACTCTAGCCTTTGCAACCCCTCAAAAAAAACAAATTGTTTTTGTAATTATCGCCGGAGTATTTTTGTTCGATGAATCGAGTTAAGTTGTTTCTATTGTTGCTGTTCGTGGCTTTTGGAGTTGTATTTTATCTAATGCCGCTCGGTTCCGGAACTGTCAGCGGCCGCATGTTAGCGGATGCTATAGCGGCTCCGACTAATGTTGACGCATCCGAAAACAACTATGTCGAAAAGGTCCAGATCCATTGGAACACTGTCCGCGGGGCGACGCTGTATCGAATTTTCCGCAGCACTGCCAATAACTCGGGTGGTGCGGCCGATGTCGGCACTACGGCAGCAAATTACTTTTTTGATACTCCTCCGACTGCGGGAACGATTTACTACTATTGGATCCGGGCAGAGAATGGCGGGACCGTAAGCGAATTGAGCCTTGCGGATCAAGGTCGTCGAGCTATAGGAACGATCCAGCCGAGTCCGTTTGGTCTTCTCGAACCGCCATATTCACCGGCAGGCAATCCGGTTACCGCTGCGAAGGCCTATCTCGGCAAGGCACTTTTTTGGGATGAGCAACTATCGTCGACGAAAACGGTTTCGTGTGGTACATGCCATCGCCCGGCGGCGGGCGGCAGCGACCCGCGTACGATCATCGGCGATCCGCGTTCGACAAATGCGGGTCCGGACAATGTGTTTGGTAATGGTGACGACATTGCCGGTTCCCCGGGCGTTCCGCAGAATAACGCCGACGGCACATATTCGTCGATCGCGCTTTTTGGCCTCAATCCCCAGGTTACGGGCCGCAAATCGCCAACCTATCTGAATGCCGCATATACCCGAGGCGGGCTGTTTTGGGATGGGCGAGCGAATGATGTTTTTCGTGACCAGATATCGAATACGATCCTTTTGACCGAGTGGGCCGGTCTCGAAAGCCAGTCAGCCGGCCCGCCGCTTTCGTCCGCAGAAATGGCCCACAGCGGACGTAACTGGAACCAGGTAGCGTCGCGAATGGGTTCGTCCAAACCACTTGCCCTCGCGTCCAAGGTGCCCAGCGGACTTAAGGCTTGGATCGCAAACCGTACATATCCTGAACTGTTTCAAGAGGTTTTCGGCACGCCTGAGGTGACACCTTCGCGAATCGCGATGGCGATCGCTACGCATGAACGAACACTTTTTACGGATCGCACTCCACTGGATCTTGCGATCCAACAGATCGAGCCATTGACGGCTGAAGAACAGGCTGGACAGGACGTATTCATCAATGTGCAGTGCAACGCCTGTCACGGCGGGCCACTATTGAGCGATAACAATTTTCACGCCATTGGCGTCCGTCCTCAGAACGAAGACCTTGGCCGCGGTGCAATTACCGGACTTTCGACCGATAATGGCCGCTTTAAAACGCCGACGCTGAGAAACGTATTTCTTCGCGGGCCTTTCTTTCACAATGGACGAAAAGAGGCACTCGAAAGTGTCATCGAGCTCTATCGACGCGGCGGCGATTTCCCCGGTTCAAATATCGATCCGGATCTTATCCATCCGTTAAATCTGACGAACACTCAACGCTCGGATCTTGCCGCATTTTTGAAAAGGCCGCTGACCGATCCACGCGTGCAGAGTGAACTGCCGCCGTTTGACCGGCCGCAATTATTTACGGAATCCGAGCGTGTTCCTGCTATTACAGGCACCGGACGCGCGGGGACCGGAACTATCATTCCGGCACCGATCGCCGTCGAACCGCCGCTTGTTGGCAATCCGAGTTTCACGGTGGCCGTTTCTCGAGGACTGGGCGGGGCTGCAGCGGTTTTGGTGATCGATTCCAACGATCCCGGAGTTGGAACGACCGTTCCGGCGGCAGGTTCGTTTGCGCGCGTTGCGATCAATCTATCGGGTACTGGCGGCGGAAATGGTTGGGGAAGTGTGAACCTTTCGGTACCAAATAACCTCGCGCTTGTTGGCCAAACGTTTTTTGGACGCTGGTATATAACAGACGTGGCGGCCGCGAATGGCTTCTCGGTTTCGCCGGCATTCAGGTTTACTGTTTTCAGCTCCGCGAAACCCGGAACAGTGTTTGATTTCGATGGAGACAGCAAGACGGACATAAGCATTTATCGGCCTAACGGTACGAACGGTTCCGAATGGTTGTGGCTTAAATCTTCGAACGGCGGTAACGGGGCGACACAGTTTGGTTCGCCCACGGACAGGCTTGTTCCGGCTGATTTTACGGGCGACAACAAAACCGATGTAGCGTTCTGGCGGCCTTCGACCGGGTTTTGGTATGTGTTGAGGAGCGACGATTTCTCGTTCTATGCGTTCCCGTTCGGTTCGAACGGCGATGTGCCCGCACCTGCCGATTACGACGCTGACGGTAAGACCGATGCGGCCGTTTTCCGTCCGTCAAATTCCACATGGTTCATCTCGAACTCAGGCGGCGGCACTACGATCCAGCAGTTTGGCATCGCGGGCGACGTTCCCGTCCCGGCCGATTATGACGGTGACGCCAAATCGGACATCGCTATCTATCGTCCATCCTTAGGCCAATGGTG
>JANLTF010000328.1:0-8264 GCA_031362825.1 Acidobacteriota bacterium
CACTTAGAAAAATTTGATTTTACACATTTCAGGGGGATTATGCTGCAAGAAGGCGATAAAGCACCGGATTTCAACGCAAAAGATCAGGACGGAAACGAGGTAAAACTCAATGCCCTCAAGGGACAGCGAGTTGTTCTATATTTTTATCCGAAGGACGATACGCCGGGCTGTACTAAAGAGGCATGTTCTTTTCGCGATGCCGACGACGTTTTTCGCAGCAAGGGAATACGGGTACTTGGAGTCTCAACCGACAATGAGAAATCTCATCAGAAATTTATCTCGAAATTTCAACTACCGTTTGACCTTCTAGCCGACACTACAAGCAGATAGTCGAGGCATTCGGCGTTTGGAGCGAAAAGAGTATGTACGGCAAAAAGTATATGGGGACCAACCGCAAGACATTCCTCATCGATGGAGACGGAACGATCGTCAAGATCTTTGACAAGGTAAACGTAGCCGAGCACGCTGACGAGGTTCTCGAAGCATTTGGAGAAAAATAATTATGATACGACAGGCGATTTTTTGTGCGTCTTTGATTGCACTTACCCTAGGTGTTTTCGGTTGCCAGAAAGCTGGGACCACGTCAGCGACCTCGGCCAAGCCGGCTGTTCCATCCGGAACCACAGTCCCTGCTTCGGCTACTCCACCCGCCGCAACTCCCGCTCCGGCTGATGACGCTCCGCGAATAACTCTCGTAGATGCGAAAAAGGCATTTGATGCCGATGAGGCGATCTTCGTCGATACGCGTGCCGAAGGTGCATACAAAGACGAGCATATCAAGGGAGCGATAAATATTATGGCAGGTACCGTCGATGCCAATGTCAGCAAACTCTCAAAAAGCAAAAAAATAATAGCCTACTGTTCCTGACCAAACGAACACACCAGTGCCAGTTTGGTATCTGAACTAAAACGAAAAGGATTTAATAACGCGTTCGCCCTGGTCGGAGGAACAAAAGGTTGGCACGACGCCAATTATCCGATGGAAACTACAAAATGATCAGGCTTACAGTCCTATGAGCAAGGCGTTAAAGATTCTTTTAGGCATCGCCACCTTTATTCAGGTGCCGGTAATTATTGGATTCTTTGTAATATTTTTCTCGACCGCCAGCTATTTTCTTTCGGCGGAACCGGATGCTCTAGAACAGAATCTCAAATGGTTCGAGTTGTCCATGACGATCATTAATTTGGTTTTCGCGGTCTACTTCGGAGGACTCGCCCTTTTCTATATTGTGGATGCAGCAAGAAATCCAAATGTCGAAGGAGTGAGGGCCCAGTGGATCATCGGAACGATAATGATCGGACCGATAGTGACGCCGTTTTACTGGTACGAATATGTTTGGAATGATGGATCGTCGCGAAGGCGTTCCGGGCCGTTGGGTTTGAATTCGGACGATTAGATCGTTTGCTGCAACAATTCGTCACATATTCGTCCCGCAGCCTTGCCATCCCATAGCGGCGGGATGCGGGCGGGCTGAGATGAGTTTTCTTTGTTGAGTAGTTCATAAGCCGCCTGCTTTATCTTTTCCGGATCGGTGCCAACCAAGATGTTGCTTCCCAATTCGATGGTAACGGGCCGCTCGGTATTTTCGCGGAGCGTGAGGCACGGAATGCCGAGGACTGTTGTCTCTTCCTGCAAACCGCCCGAATCGGTCAGAACCAGCCTCGAACCGCTGTACAACCGCATAAAATCGACATATCCGAGCGGCTCGATGAGGCGGATGTTCGAGGTTTTTATTGCTTCAGCGAGGCCGAATTCGTCGATCTTTGCTCGTGTTCGAGGATGGACCGGAAAAACTATCGGGATTTGCTGTGAAATGTCGATCAGTGCTTCGACTATGGGTTTTAGAGTTTCTCTTGAATCGACATTTGACGGACGGTGCAGCGTCAGGACAGCATATTCCTTTTCCGACACGCCAAGTTGTTCGCGGATCTTCGACCGTTCGGCAACCTTGAGGTGTTCGAGCAGCGAATCGATCATCACGTTTCCGACAAACCGTATCGTGTCAACGGAAATTCCTTCCCGAAGCAGATTCTCGTCCGCATCCTGCGATGTCGTGAGCAGCAGATCAGCAATCGCGTCGGTCAGAATGCGGTTGATCTCCTCAGGCATCGAACGGTCACGCGAACGCAAGCCAGCCTCGACGTGAGCGACCTTAACTCCGAGCTTTGAGCAGACCAATGCACACGCGATCGTCGAATTCACGTCACCGACAACCACGACCCAATCCGGTTTTTCACTCAATACGACAGGCTCAAACGCCGTCATGATCCCGGCCGTCTGCACGGCATGAGAAGCCGAACCAACGCCGAGATTGATGTCCGGTTTCGGGATCCCAAGATCGTCAAAGAACGAGTCCGACATCTCGCCGTAATGCTGACCCGTGTGAACAATGACCGGCTCAAACTCCGCCGGTCGCCGCTTCATCTCGGCATAGATCGGCGCCACCTTCATAAAGTTTGGACGGGCACCGACGATGAGTAGAATCTTGATCATTACAGCCTGACGATCCTAGCGTTACTTGCCTTGCGGGTCTCTGGCGACAAAGCATTCCGTGTATCGACTATCAATGAAGCGAGCGAGCAGACGCGACCGTAATCAACAGGCGAGTGCTCCGTACAAATAATGACGCAGTCCGATTCGGTGATTAGGTCGTCTGTCAGGTCGCGATTGTGCAGCGGTTCGCCATCGCCGATAGTGTAGGCGTGATCGAATGTGACCGTTTCGACGAAAGGATCGTGGAAATAGACGTCAGCACCATCTGCCCGAAGTAGATCGATGATCGACAAAGCGGGCGACTCGCGCATGTCGTCAATGTCTTTCTTGTATGCGACGCCGAGGATCAGTATTTTTGAGCCATTGACGGATTTCTTTTCGTTGTTTAGCGCAGTGGTTGCGAGTTCGACGACGTAATTTGGCATCGTCGAATTTATCTGTTCGGCAAGCGAGATGAATTGCGAATCAAACCCGTGCTGCCTCGCTTTCCACGATAAATAATGAGGATCGAGCGGAATACAATGGCCGCCAATTCCCGGCCCCGGGAAGAACGGCATAAAGCCGAACGGTTTCGTCGCCGCGGCACTTACAACCTCCCACGAATCGATGCCGAGTGCGTTGCAGAGCTTGGCCATTTCATTTGCCATTCCGATGTTGATAGCCCGAAATGTGTTTTCCCAGAGCTTCGCAGCCTCGGCAACGCGGGCCGATGAAACGCGGTGAACGTCATCCACGATCTTCCCATAAAGCAGAGCCGCGACATCCGTCGAATCGTTTGAAACGCCGCCGACGACCTTCGGAATATTATGCGTCTGATACTGTGGATTACCCGGATCGACGCGCTCAGGTGAGAAGGCGAGCAGAAAATCTTCGTCGAGTTTGAAGCCTTTCTCCTCGAACATCGGCTGCAATATTTCGTCAGTCGTGCCCGGATAGGTCGTGGACTCAAGAATGATCAACTGTCCCCGCTTCATATATTTTTGGATCTCTCCCCCAGCAGTGAGAATATATGACATGTCCGGGTCTTTGGTCTTTCTAAGCGGTGTCGGAACGCAAATGATGATCACATCGCATGTCTTCAATTGGCTGAAATCTGTAGTAGCCGTCAGTTTCCCGTTTCCGATACATTTAGCAACATTCTCGTCTGAAACATCAACAATGTAAGACTTACCGTTATTGATCTCGTTAACTTTCTTTTCATCGACCTCAAAACCGGTCGCGTTAAAGCCTTTAAGGCAGAATTCTACGATCAACGGAAGCCCGACATAGCCGAGCCCAATGACTCCAATCCGTGCGTCAGCCGTAGAAATAATTCGTTCTAATTCGCTCTTTATCATTATGTTAATTAACTAGTAGATTTTTTGTGAAATATTTGGCGGGTTCCGATGAAAAACAAGTATCTTACCCTAACTTAAAACTATGTCAATCGCTGCGGTTAGTCAAGAATCGCAGAATTTATGTTAACATTGTCTTGCCCCGAGCTAGATCCGGGTTCTGCATCGACTTTTGTCCCAACAGAAGGTGTTTTCTCTAGCCCTGTATGAGTTCTGAGATCGCTTCGTCAAATCCCGTAGTCAAAGCCGTTATTGACGGCACCGCTCCTCGGCCGGCCCAACTTGCTGCGTCTCGCGGAGTACTGCCTCTTCCCCAGGCCGATCTGCTCGAGATACTTGTCAGCTTTTACAACGGCGAGGACGTGGAACTGCGGGAAAATGCCAGCGCAACTTTGGTCGAACAAAGCACCGAGGGCCTTGAAAATTCACTCCGCTCCGCCGATACGGCACCGTCCGTTCTTGCCTATTTTTCCGAGCAGGAAAATCTGCCGCTGAAACTCCATGAAGCTCTCCTCACCAACACACGGACGCCAGCCGAGTCTGTTGCGAGATTTGCCCGAACGACCCAGAACGGCCAGTTGCTCGAACTGATCTCGTTCAATCAGCAGTTGCTGATTCAAAATCCTGCGGTCATCGATGCGATCATCGCCAATCCACACCACACCGCCGAGGCTGAACGCCGAGCGTCGGAAACAAAGCGTGAGTTTTTCGAAAAAGAACGCGGTGCCCAGCAGATCGCCAATGAACTTCGGGCACGAGGCCAGGATGCTGCCGCCGAGTTTATCGAGCAGTCTGAGTTCGGCGAGCATATTGGTGAGTCCGGATTGAGCGCGGAAGATGCGATCTTTCTGGCTCAGCACATTGAGGTCCTCGACCGCGAGACCGACGATTCATGGCTCGGCCTCGAATACATCGAGGAAATTTACGAGGAATCAGAAGAGCAGCGAAAAGCTACGATCGACAAGATCCTCGGCGAACTCTCGAACGAAGAAGAGGAAATTCCGGGCGAACGCATCTCAATGATCAACCGCATCATGAAGATGGGCGTCAAGGACCGCGTCCGCCTCGGCCAGAAAGGTGATCGCGAGGCCCGGAACATCCTGATCCGTGACCCGAACAAGCTTGTCTCAAGTGCCGTTATTAACAACCCGCGTATCACCGAACAAGAGGTCGAGTTGATCGCCGGAATGAAGTCGCTCGCCGAAGACATCCTGCGGCAGATCGCCTCGAGCCGCCACTGGTCGCGCAGCTACAATATCATGCACAATCTGGCCCGCAACCCGCGAACACCTATCGCAAACGCGATGACGATCATGTCACGTTTGCAGCTTCGCGACCTGACAGCTCTTTCGAAGAACCGCAACGTCCCCGATGCGATCCGCCGCCACGCAACTCGTTTGCTTTCAGCCCGCACCGGACGCTAAAGGAATTTTGTAATTCTGCCGGTTTTAACAAAGGAACCCGCCATATCGGTAAACGTATGGCTCGCCGCACCTAACCACAAACCTACAAAACTCAGCAAAAGGAAGTTCCGCCCAACGGCAACACCGATCGGCCGCCAAACGCTCGCATAGTCAAAGACCGACGGCAACGAACCGCCACGATAAGACGCGAACGCATACGCGGCTACAAACGCAACCAGCGTTAAAACGCCCATAAAATAGACGACGCGGATCAATGCCCCAAAAATAAGCCCGTGCGAGAACCGCGAGCGATGGTTAAAAAATGACCTATACGGATACCATAAAAACCGAAAGATAAACCACCGCGAATACTGCCGCGAAACCGTATCGAGATCCGGCCCGAACATCAGCCCGCCGAATACAAACGCCAACCCAACAACGGAAGCCGAGCCGATGTCGCGCGTCACCGAATAGGCAACCGCAAAGGCAGGCACCGCCAGCAAAAATGTTATCGCATCATGTGTTCGTCCGCTGGGCATACGTTCGGCTAAAGACTCCAATAACTATTAACTATCAACTTCTAACTATCAACTGTTATCAAAAAGATATCCCTATTTATTCAGTTAGTAGTTAGTAGTTTATAGTTAATAGTTTGTCGCTGGGAACTATGACGACCTTTATCCAGAAGCTCAAAACCACGCTCGCGATGATCAAGTTCGAACACACGCTGTTCGCCCTTCCCTTCGCGTTTCTTGGTGCAATTTTGGCGGCAAACGGTCTGCCCACATGGCAGCAGATACTGTGGATAACGGTCGCAATGTTTGGTGCACGTTCGGCCGCGATGACGTTTAACCGCATCGTCGACCGCGATATTGATGCCAAGAACCCGCGAACCGCAGGCCGCGAACTGCCTAGCGGAAAACTATCAGTGGGGTTCGCTTGGGCGTTTCTCTATGTGTCGATTGGAGTGTTTTTGCTCGCATCTTACTCGCTCAACTGGCTAACATTTGCCCTGTCGCCGGTCGCGTTGATCTGTGTACTTGGCTATTCGTATGCGAAACGCTTCACGGCGGCAGCTCATATTTTGCTAGGGCTCGCACTCGCGATCTCACCGTCGGCGGCCTGGATAGCAGTCCGCGGTTCGCTCAATGACGAAATTCCTATCTTGCTGTCATTGCTGGTTTTGATGTGGACCGCCGGTTTTGATGTTATGTATGCATGTCAGGATTTTGAATTTGATAAACGCTCAGGCTTGCACTCGATCCCTGCCCGTTTCGGCATCGCCCGTTCGCTCTGGATCGCCCGCCTGTTCCATTTTCAGGCCTTCATCGTCTTGCTGATACTTTATCTCGTCACGGGCCTCGGTTACCTCGCTTTGGGCGGAGTCGTCGCGGTGGGCCTTCTGCTCATCTACCAACACACGCTCGTAAAGGCCAACGACCTCTCAAAAATGAATGCCGCTTTTTTTACAACAAATGCATTTGTCAGCGTCATCCTCTTGCTAACATTCGGCGGGGCGGTCTTTCTCGGAAAATGAAGCAGCTTCTTGCCAACATCAGCCCGAAACTGGCCGCGACGCTGAACTCTCGCGGCCATCGACGCTCGTACAGTGCAGACCAAGAGATCTTTGCCGAAGGTAATTCGGCCGAATTCCTGCCCGTCGTGATCACAGGGGCTGTCAAAATGTTCCGCTCGCCGGAACCTGGCAAAGAAGTAATAATCGGCATTTTTCGTGATGGTGAGATGTTTGCTGTGCCGCCGGTCTTTGACGGCGGTCCGTTTCCGGCCTCGGCCGTAGCCATCGAAGATACACAACTTTTACAGATCAATCGCAGCGAGTTTATGAAGTTGTTAAGCGAATCGCCGGAATTTTCTTACGCTGTGATCGCATGGACATGCGAGATGCTTCGGGAAAAGACGTCGATGATTCGCAATCTCGCGACAGCGTCGCCCGAACACCGCGTCGGCAACGTCCTCGTCAAACTCGCGGAATCAGACGACTCAAAAACTCCCATAAAGATCGCCGTCCGCCGGCAGGACATTGCTGAAATGGCGAGCCTGACAACAGAAACGACTATCCGCGTGATCCGCCGTTTTGCAGATCAGGGATTGGTGCGGATCGAGCATGGGAAAGTCTTTATTGACTCGCTGACACCGCTCCAGAGATTTCTGCGGGACTAACGAGCAATCCGAGATTCTCCTGAAAACGATTTGCGATCGCATGAGCACGCATCTTGATAAACTGCGCTCGTACACCTTCGAATTCCTCATCGACGCACCGAACGAATAACTCTAGCCAACGCATAAAGTGTCTCGGCTCGAACGCGGATTTGAGGTGAAGCTGACGATGGACCTCCAACGGATTGCGGCCGCGTCCGGCATAATCACCGGCACGAAACAACAGCGTTTCCCAGAAATCACCAATGATCGGTAAATGCGATTCGAGATCCAAATGTGCGACATCTGTGAAAATGTAGCCGATAACGTCGTCCACTAAAGCTCGTTGGTAGAAGTTCTGCATCAGCCGATCGATATCGGCACGGTCTTCAATGTCCGGTTTCATTCGAACCTCCAGCGATCATTATTAGCTTAGATTTTATCCGATGTACTCCGGGCAGGCTTGTATTCGCCTTTGGTAAGCATCAGTTTGAGTGCAAACCAGACAAATGCTACCGCTCCGACCGCAAATACGGTATCACCGACCATTCGCATCCAACGCAGAGTCTGCATCAGGTCGGTTTGCATGAATTCGGAACTTCGTGCGGACCAATAACCGACCGAGACCGACTGATACGTCTGCAGCAAACCGATCGGCAACAGGCTGAACAACAATTCCATCAGCATCCCGATATTGATCGTCCAGAATGCGAAGCTAAGCAGTGTCGTGTTCCAAATACGCTCCGGCTGCATCGCACGCATACAAAACAGCAGCAAGGCGAGTCCCAACGTTCCATACACGCCGTACAAAGCTCCGTGCGCGTGGACCGCTGTCGTGTTTAGCCCTTGCATGTAATACAGAGCGATCGGCGGATT
>JANLTF010000357.1:0-3207 GCA_031362825.1 Acidobacteriota bacterium
CGCCTTTGTCGAGGTAAGGGTCGATATCGCGTTGGAATTCGTCCGGCAGTTCGGCCGCCTTCGGAGCGGTGAACGCCTGCCAGCTAAACGTCGCAAAAAGAACCGCAAACGGCGGAAAATACTCGGCAAATCGCTTGGAACGGAATTGTGCAGCAAGCAAGATCGACACAAATGCTAAAAAGAACGCCGCACGCTCGGGCAGTTTTGCCCCGCGAGGCATGAACAGAATATATCCGATCAGCATCGCGAGCATCGCGATCGGAAAATCGGTGAGCAGCTCCATTCCCGAATACGGATACCACTCGCCGCCGACGGCCACGGCGAAGTCGCTGCCGACTTTGAATTTTGTGTAGAAATGCTCCCAAAAAAGGCCGAGATTCTGCGGAAAATAGGGATTGATGACGTTGCCGAGAACCATGCCGACGGTCGCGTAAACAAACGGCCGCCACTCAAAACGCTGCTCGTTCCACGCGATGATCAGCGTCCAAATGATCGCCCCGAACCACAGTAGCGGAAACAGGCTGTACGTCCACACAAACGCAAACATCAACGGTAGCAGCCAAACATATTTCCGCTGAAAAAGCAGATGGATGCCAATCACCGTGATGATAATGGTCAACGGCGGAGCCTTGGCCATATTCATCCGGTAATAAAACGCCGTCGAACAGGTCAGCAGCGCTCCGAGCCAGAGCAATTGATGTTTTACGCCGTAGCGGAACAGCAGCCAATAGATCGAGCAAACCGCGAGCGTCGAATATACTATCGCCGCGACCTTAGCCGCTGTTGCCGGTTCGAAAAACCACAAGAACGGTATCTGGAGCAGATGAAACAGGAAGTGATGATCGGCGTAATCCTTTGGGTTTAATACAGTTAACGGCAGCCACTCAAACGAAGGCAGCCATTTGCCCTGCTTAAAATTCTGCCACAGCAGGTCGCTCCATTTGATGTGGTAATAGCCATCCCAATCGCCGCAGCAGACTGCCTCGGTTCGCGTCTGCAAAAAGACCATAACCATCGCGATCGCAATAAAGCCAAAGATCAAATAAATGACGCGAACGGCGTCCTCGGTCTCAAGAAATTCCTTCCAAGTAACCTTGCGAACCGCCAGTTCTGCCTGCATTTCGTCTGTATTTTCGTCCATTGGGGCCAGAGATGATAAAAGGAAAAAGTATCACGTTTACAGTCCGAAAATCTAATTCCTGATAAAAGTTAGCCACGAATAACCCGAATGTCACGAATTGTTCCTTTTTGCATGACTTCTTTAATTTGTGATATTCGTGCAATTCGTGACCAAACTCCTTTTTCCTTGCTTCAACTCGCCCCAACGCCTAGAATGAATGGTTTAGCTATGTATCCGAAAGGCAATCTGTACATACCGGCGTCGCATGGGCGTTTGGAGGCGATAATAAAGGAGCCGCAGGCTGGCAGCCTGCGTTCCGGCGTTGCACTTGTTTGCCATCCGCATCCGCTGGGTGGCGGGACTATGCATAATAAGGTTGTGTTTCGTGCGGCGGCCGGATTGGTTGACGCGGGCCTCACGACGCTGAGGTTCAATTTTCGCGGCGTCGGCGATTCGACAGGAACGCATGATGAAATTGTAGGGGGACGCGAGGATGTTCGTGACGCGTTGGATTATTTGACGAGTGAATATCCCGGCGAGGACCTGACGTTAGCCGGATTTTCATTCGGTTCGCGCACGGCACTTGAGGTTGGTTGGAACGACGAACGCGTCGCCCGCCTTATCTCGATCGGCACACCAGTCGATAAATACGGCGATTATGATTTTTTGCAAGCAGTGACCAAGCCGATATTGTTCGTCCACGGCAGCCGCGATGAATTTGGCAAAGTCGAAAGCCTGCGGCGGCTGACAGACAAGATTCCGCACGCCGACGTCGTTGTATTCGAGAATTGCGGCCACTTTTTTGATGAGCATTTGAACGAACTAAGGCAGACGGTAAGTACGTGGGTTTTGGGCGAAATTAACCGCAGATGAAGCAGATCAGGCAGATTAGACAGATATTTTTTTGATCGTTCTTCGATCCGCGTCATCTGCGATATCTGCGGTTAAATTAGGTTAGCAATCGACAATTATGGAAGAACGAATTATTAGAGATGCCGCGATTCGGCTGACGATGATGCCGCGGGATACTAATGCTCACGGGACCGTTTTTGGCGGTGTGATATTGAGCTATATCGACGTTGCCGGCGGGGTTGAGGCGGTCAGGCACACTAAGCACGAGCGGTTTGTGACTGTGGCGATGAAAGAGGTTATCTTTCACGAGCCCGTGTTTATAGGCGATCTAGTAAGTTTTTATGCTTCGACGGTGAAGGTCGGCAATACGTCGATCACTGTACACGTCGAGGTCGAGGCCGAGCGTTTCGGCAACAAAGGCCAAGTCGTTCGGGTTACCTCGGCCGATCTGATCTTTGTAGCGATAAACGAAAAACGAGAGAAGGTTAAGATCGGGCAATAAGTTGCGGATAGTCACAGGAAGTTACAGAGTTGCAGGAAGTTGGGAAAGATGGCGAAGTTTTCGAAATTTGAGGAGATTCAAGCTTGGCAGAAGGGCTATGAGGTTACTTTGAAAATCTATAAGCTTACCGCGGAAGGTCCGTTCTCTAAGGATTTTGGACTGAAAGATCAGATTCGCCGTGCATCGGTCTCAATAATCGCGAATATCGCTGAGGGACACGGTCGACGCACCAACTCTGAATTTGCAAACTTTCTGAATATTTCTCGCGGATCCGTCGCCGAAGTTCAATCGCATCTACACATCGCTCGTGGGCTGAACTATCTCGACGAAGATGCTTTCAACGAAATCTACCAATTGTTGACCGAAATATCGCGAATGACGCTCTCTCTGGCACAATACCTAAGAGAATCAGACAAGTAACTTTCTGCAACTCTGAAACTATCCGCAACTCTGTAAACTACAAAAACATGCCAACTTGGAAATTAGAGGTCGAGTACGACGGCACACGCTATCGCGGGTGGCAGATGCAGCATCTGGCTAAGACCATCCAGGGCGAATTTATGCAGGTCACGCGTGAGCTGTTTTCGTCACCGGCCGAGATCTTTAGCGGCGAGCCGACGGTCGCCGGCGTTCACGCTCTTTGCCAGTCGGTTCATTTGAAAGTGGAAGAACTCAAGGCAGATCTCAAACCGGCAGAGATCCTCAGCGGGTTTAACGAACTTCTTCCGCCCGA
>JANLTF010000364.1:0-4251 GCA_031362825.1 Acidobacteriota bacterium
CTTTTCTGATAGCTTCAAATACCTCTAGGACGTTTTCATACGAGGCATTGATGTCGCATTTGAAATAGACGATCCGCTTGTCGGGAGTTTTGCCCTCCATCGCGGCTTTTATCTTTGCTGGCAATTCTTCTTTGGTTATTACAGCCTCGGTCCTCTCAGGCCGGCCGCCAACATCGCGGATTTGTAATTGATGCAGTTTGTTGTCGGCTGTCAGCGTCAGGATCATCGACGAGTCTTTCGCAAGGTCGGCGTCCCTATCTGCTCCCTTTATGTTGGCCGGCATAGTGACGATCTCATTCTTTCGCTGCGGCCCGTCGATCAAAAATGGAATACCGACCGCCGCCGCGACAAACGAAAGAGCGACAACGCTCGCCGCAACAAGCGAAAGTACCTTCGGCCCCGGCCGCGAAGGCAGAGGCACGACGGATGCAACCAGCAAAATAACGAATACGATCGGTGCCGCAACCAGGCTGATCAACAGCCATTCCGCTATCTCCGCCCCAACGCCGCCGATACCTGCCGAACCGATCTTGCTGCCCGGACTAAGAACCTCGAGGACCAGCAGTTGGCATTTCCAAAATATCGCCGCCGGGACAAAGCTCAAAATGCCCCCAACGATAAAGAACCAAAACGGCGGCGATGCCTTTTTGGTCTGAGTCATCATCCGAACGACCAGAACGACAGCTACCGCAAGTCCGAAGAACGCCGCCACGTAAAGAGAAACGATCACCGGCAGAGAAGACTCTTTCATCGCCCCCATCACGGCTGCAAGCCCGGCGCTTTCGTTTGCCTTCAGCGCCCGGAACATATTCATCATAAGCAGCGAACTCATTGCCCCGCCAACGAGCGGGATCGAAAAAGCGACCAACGCGATCAAACGCGTCGTAACCGAAACCTTTAATCGGGTTTGTTCTTCCTGAGCATTCATCATTGCAGCGTCCATTTGGCTATTCCTCCAGTCGGCATTGTAGATCGAAAGATCGTTTAATAATTATTTCCGACAATCATACCACCTTACGCGGTTGGAGTCCTTAAGAGAATCGACGCCGGAGGTGTCATATGTTTATAGAACTCGCAGGCCGCTACGTCATTTTTTATGAACCAATGACCCGATTTGGCTCGATCTATCGTTTAGGTAGGTAGTTGCGAGAGGAGTCGGTCACGCATGTTTGCGCCTGACGTTAAGATTTATTACACTTTCGACAACCTCACGGAATTTTGACTATATTTTTAAGGAGAATTTAATGAAGAAGACTACTTTTATTTTTGGACTGGCTCTTTTGATGCTTGTGTCTATTGGTTGGGAATGCAGCGTGACGACGGCGGGCCTGAGCGAAGTCAAGTTTGCCAAGGACAAGGAAGGCAAACAAGCGGCGACATCGTTCGATACGGGCAAAGAGATCTATGCGATGGTGGACGCAACGGGGCTGCCTAGTGGTAAACACAAGATCGCCTGGAAAGTAACCTACGACAACGTCGCAGGCAAGACCAAAGGCGACAAGGTCGGGGACCAGACGATGGACCTAACTTCGTCGGCGACTGTGTGGACAACATTTACAACGCCACTGCCGGGCGACTACAAGGTCGAAGCCACGCTCACCGACGAGTCGGGCAAAACGATCGCAACAAAATCGGGCACTGCAAAGGTCACCGGATCCGCTCCGGCGGCACCGGCAATGTCGGACGACAAGAAATCGGACGACGACAACTAGTCGGCGACCGATATTAGTTTGAAACTCCGCGAAATGGCTCCGGCCATTCGCGGAGTTTCTATTTTTACGGCAGGCGATTTAGTGCAAATGCCTGTTTGCTCTTGAGACCAAGATAGACCGCGGCCATCCACGCAGCGAGTCCGACGGCCGAGAACCAAGCGATCCCCGCCTTGACGCTCGCGACGCTAACGGCGACCGATTCTATCGTGAAGCACTCGCTATTGCCGAATTCCGCACAGGCCGCGTAAATCTGCTGCAAATTGTTGTAAAAGAACGCCGCGGCCGCGAACATCACGAGCGAAAACAACGCGACGACAATAGCAGAAACTAACAGCTTTATTTCTTTTGGCATTTCTACTTTTCCTTCTCTCCGAGGCGTGACAGCCAAGAATCTATCTCGGACGCCTCGTCCGCCGATAGGTCCTGATCTCCAAAACGTACGCGATTATATTTCTCCGTGATCTTTACAGCCTCGGGCATTTCGACCGCGTAGGCGAACTCGAGCGGCGTTTGATAAGGCTCGCGTGTGAAGCCTCGTTCGGCGAGCAATTTGAGCATCCGATCATAAAACTCAACGATCGACGCGTGCGGCCTCGCAAACAACCGCTGCCTTAAACGCCGCCAGATAGTGAGAGCGATGATCCGACGAACAAGCCATCTGACAAGAAGGAATAGCATGACGACGCCCGCAATTCCCGCGATCGCGTATCCGATCGCCGCCATTCGGGCTGCGGCACCGTTATCGCCGCGAACCTCGGCCCACCATTCGGCAAAGATATTTTGAATGTGCCCTAGATACGTCGAGGTTTTGTCCTGATAGTCGGCAAAGCTTTCCTTCACGCTGCGGGCAAGCGTGCCCTGCTCCTGATTGTCGTACGCCACGAAATACTGTATCCACAACGCGTCAAGAGCCTCGATATATTTGCTGATCGTACCGGTAATTCCGCCCGCCGAGACGAACTCGTTCTCGCCGGAAAAAGGCGTCGGGTCGAACGTCACCCACGTGTTCTCCTTCGGAAAATAAACCTCGACCCACGAATGCGCGTTGCGTTGGCGGACGAAGGTCATATCAGCCGCGTCATTATATTCCCCGCCGTGAAAACCGTTGACAACACGCGTCGCGATTCCCTGCGTTCGCAGCATCATCGCCATCGCCGTCGCAAAATACTCGCAGTGGCCTTCGCGGACGTTGAACAAAAAATCCGAAAGGGGCTGGGTTCCGCCCGCTTTTTGTTCGAGCGTATAGCCATAGCTGGTTTGCAGATGCTCCTCGATCGCTTTGGCCTTGTCGTAGCGGTTTGGGTGTTTTGAGGCGATGCTGTATGCCAGATCGAAGACTCGTCGGTCCTCGTTCGGCGGCACTTGCAGATAGTTTCTTGATTCGTCGCCGTACGCCTGATTGTCCTGACGCAGGCGTTCGACCGGCGGCTGACTGCGGTCGGAAAGCACCTTGTAACTGCTGCGCTCCGCACTCCATTGGTTTGTGACGGTCCCGTAGGTGTCTTTGGTCAGGATCGTAAAATTGCCCTGAAACGCGATCGCCCGCGGCATCGCGAAAAGGACGCTAGTATCGAGCGGTTCGAGATAGATCGTCTGTAAGGTGAGTTCGTCGCGACCCGACGGCGTGTCGACGCGGATGACCTCACTGTTGCCTTTGATAAATGGCTCTTTGGAACTCTGCTTTGAACGCGTCCAGGTCTGATTATCAAAAGCGTCGAGAGCGACGCCGCGGAAATACTTATCCGTAAAATTGTCGGCCTTATTCTCCATCCGAACCCTCATCACGACCTCGTCGTTCTGCGTGATCCGCCCAAATCCGCCAAGCCGCACCTTATCCGAAAAGCCCGATTGCGTGCCCAGCTTCCCTTGGTTCCCGCCAAGCCCCGCACCGCCAACACGCGGCAGCATAAAGAAAAGCGGCGTCGCAAGCAGAATGATAAATGCGATCAGAGCAAACGCCGCGTCCGGGAGCTTTCTCAGACGTAACGTGAAAGGCGTCTTGATCCCAGCGTCTTGTTTGGCCGGTTCCGTTCCCGCGATCTTATGTTCGACCTCGCGAGCAGTCTTCCTCATTTCGTAAGCAATGATCGCGCAGACCATCACCAGCAAATACAACAGAAACGTCGCCAGATACAACGCACTTATACTCAAGCCCGCCGCCAGCAGCACTTCGAAAAACGCCATCAGATACAAAAATATCCAATCGCGATCGCCCTTTCGCTGCAGCAGCTTGATTGCCGAAAGCGATAAGATCATGCTCGCCAATATCCCGACAACCACCGTATCCGCACCCGCAAACGATATCCACTGAAACTTGAACGCCAGATAGTACGCCGGCAAAGCCAACACGATCAAAGCCGTCCCAACCCGCTCCGATATCTGCCACCGCGACCCTTCAAGAAACCAAGCCACGACCATCACCGCGAGAAACAACGCCGTCCCCACAACCCCAAAAGTCCCCGAAACCCACAACCCCAAAAACCCGCAAAAAACAGCGGCGTAGGATATGGCTCTGAAGAAGGTTTCGAAGTTCATTCGG
>JANLTF010000464.1:0-12727 GCA_031362825.1 Acidobacteriota bacterium
TGGTGTGGTCAGCGAGTTGTTAGGCAACATTGAGTCAACCGATGCCGCAAAGAAAGCGGCTTTCCCGACGGCGTGTGCGATCGACCTCAAACGCGCGACGTACTCGGAAAAGGTCGTCGGCGATTATCTAGAGTGTTCGTACGGACGAGGAAGCCTGGCGAGTATGAAGGTGACGACCGCAACATTAACGCGCAGCCGCTTTGCGATCTTGCTCGACGAAGCTCTATCGGCCGCTAACTACAAGATGGCTGATATGGACGCAAAGGCGCGCAAGGCCGTCCTCGACACGAAAATGAACGCCCAACCTGGAGCTAAGAAACCGTAACTTTTGCGGACGGTGGCATTGGTGTCGCCCGGGAGATTCAAAGAAAAGCGGCCGCGGATTCACTTCGCGGCCGCCTTTTGTTTTGCCAAATTGGCTAAACCTCACTACTTCGACTTTGCCAATGCTCCGTCGGGGCGGTGGTGACACTAGATAGTGAACAGTGAATAGTTAATAGTGAACAGGTACAAACGGCAGCGGACGAGCGGGTGCTATTCTTCGTTGTTCCTGATCTTTTCAACCAATACGCGGATCTCGGCGGTGGCGGTGGCGTCGGGGTGGTCTTGCTCCATATATTCGAGGACCATCTCGGCACGTTCTTCGAGGTCGAGCATCGTCAGATCGAGGTCGTTCTGGGCATCGACAAGCTCGACGGCGTCGGCGTACGTAGCGGCAAGGGCTTTTTCCGTCTCCGGGATCCTGACTTCCATCTCGGCGAGGTCAGCCAAAAACTTGACGAGCGGCACATTTGGCAGAATGCCCGCCGCCAGATTTGCTTTCGCGAATGCGATCGCCGCTTTCGCCTCTTCGAGCTCCTTTGCGGCCTGCGTATAACCGCTTTCGTCCAGGTGTTTTTGAAGATCCATAGCTTTCCAATTATATTTCAAAATTTTTATGTCGTCAGCCCGTCGACCGCTTCCTTTAGCCGAGATCTAGGTCTGAGTAGATGGGAATAACGGTTACGGGGCGGTTGACCACGACGCCTTTTTTCGATGGCGTCGGTTTGTTTTGTGTGTATGGTAAACTTTGGTAGATGGCACCGAAGGTTTACATCGAGACCACGATCGTGAGTTACCTGACAGCAAACCCGTCTTCGGATCTTATCGCGGCCGCTCATCAGGAAATTACAAAGGATTGGTGGAATTATCATCGCAGGTATTTCGAATTGTATGCTTCTGAATTCGTAACTGTGGAAGCGGAGGCCGGAAATCCTGAGATGGCGAGGCGTAGGCTGGAAGTGCTTAGCAGTATTCAGTTGCTTACGGTTGAGCCAGTTGCTCTCGAACTTGGACGTACGTTGGTCAAACAAGGCCCTTTGCCGGAAAAGGCCGAAACGGACGCATTTCACATTGCGGTTGCCGCAACGAGCGGTATGAATTACCTTTTGACGTGGAACTGTAAACATATTGCCAACGCACAAATGCAGGCTGGAATTGGTAGAATATGTAGAGCAATTGGTTTCGAACCGCCTATAGTATGTACGCCGGAAGAGTTGCCGGGAGAATGAACATATGTGGAAAGATGAAATAGTCGAAGAGGTGCGCAAAGCACGTGAGGAATACGCGGCGAAATTCAACCATGATATCGACGCGATCTACAAGGATATTAAACGGCGAGAGACTGAGTCAGCACGTGAGTTTGTTTCGTTTCCGCCTCGCAAGCCAAAAGTGAGCCGGGTCAGGAAGCCAGCGGTCGAGAAAGTATAACTGCCGTTTTACGCAAACTACTTCTTTAAAAACTTAGCAATTCCGCTAGATTCGAAAAAAATGGCGGCAGCGAATTTTGTTCGCGGCCGCCTTTTGTTTTGCCAGATAAGTTAAAGCCAACTATCTCGACTTTGCCAATGCTCCGTCGGGGCGGGCGATGTCTTTTAGGGCTGAGTAGGGGACGATGACGGTTTGGGGGCCGTAGGCGTAGGCGGCGACCTGGTAGGCGGGGAAGGTGATGAGGAGGCCTTTTTTGGTGACGTTCCAGTTTGAGTAGTTATCGGCGGTCGGTTTGGCGCCGTCTTCCCAGATGTCCTGGGCGATACCGAGATTGTCGCCGCTTTCGGGATCTTTGCGGCCTTTCAGATCGCGCGTGGCGTAACTCGCGATAGTGTCGAGGTATTTCGTGCCGGGCTTGAAGAGGTCGGCAAGTTTTAGTTGGCGGCCGGCTTTCAGATCGTAGGTGAGCGTGGTCGTGCCGCTGTTCGGATGGGCTCCGCCGGTGAATACGCTCTCGGTGAAATTGACGCTGATGAGGTCTTCGTCGGCAAACTCGATCATGTAGCCCATGTCGATGTAGTTGCCCATCCCTTCGGGCATCTGTTTGATATCGGCGGCCGTGAACGAATTCATATCCTTTCTGAATCCGGCAAGGGCTTTCGTTACCGCAGCTTTGGCAAGCGTGTTGAATCCCGCAGCGTTCGCATTGCCTGACAGTTCAGGATATTCGCCCGTCAGTGTCGCTTTCTTTAGCTTGATCGCCTCTTTGATCTCGCGGGCCGTGATCTTGGTCGTTGTAAACGAGATCATCTGTTCCCAAACGTAGAAGCCGAGCCCTTCGTCCTTCTGTCCCGGCTTGAGCCACTCGCCCTCGATCATGGCTCCCGACGCGTTCGCGTCTTCCTTCCATTTGCCCTTGAGTGAGCCGGTCTGCTTGCCGGCAGCGTTGGATTCCTGCAGCGTAAAGCTGCCGTCCGCCGTGATCGTGCCTTTGAGCTTGAGGCGATTCGTGCTGCCCGACTTACGATAAAAATAATCGCCCGTCAGGCTGTTGCCCTCGCGCGTCAAGACAACCTCGACCTTGGATTCTCCAAGCGTGCCGGTAAAAATCGTCCCCGGCCCTTGCCCAAATGCGGAGAAAACCGTTCCCAAAACAACCAGAGCAACCGCTCCGAACCCTAAAACCTTGCTTTTCATTATCAATACTTCCTTAGTGTGGTAGACATAGAACGTTTTGAAGTTAACACGCCGCCGGGCGTTGCACAAATAAGCACCTACACGCGACGTCTAGTTGATCTTCCGTCGGAAAAGGTGGCTTAGATCGGTTTATACGACAAAAAAAGGCTGCCCTTCGCGGACAGCCTTTGCTTGGTTTGATGTAAACGGTGGTTTACAGCTTCTTGATGCTCTCGAGAAGGGACTTGGTCTGGGCAGCGTATTTCTCGAGGCTCGACTTGTCGGCATAGATGTTAGCAAGTACCGGCTTTTTCGGGGCCTTGATGATCGTCAGGTTCCAAACGACCTCTGCACCGTCGTTGGTGGCGGTACCGGTCAGCGAGTGGGCTTCCATACCGGCAACGTCACGCTTCTGGCCTTCTTTCGAATCCATCTTGACGTTCTTCAAATAGTTGTCGATCTCTGCTCCGGCGTCGGCCATCAGTTTTTCATAATCACCATCTTTCGGAACGCTAAAGCGAACGTCAACGCCTTCGTCTTCGCTCATGACAACGGTGTCTTCGCCGTCTTTGCTGAATTTGAAGCCTTTAGGCACAGTGAGCTGGATGCCGGCTTCTTCGATCTTGATGACCTGGCCGTCAGCGGCAGGTGCATCAGCCTTAGTTGCCGGTGTCACCGGGCTAGCCGTGGCAGGCGTAGCAGGTGCTGCATTCGCCGGTTTAGCGTTTGAGTTATTGGCCGCAGGTGCTCCGCAAGCCGAAAAAAGTGCCGCGGTTGCCGCTACGCACAGGGTTAAAATTACGTTGGTTCTCATTTTTTTTCTCTTCCTTTATTTTGTATTTTTGAGCACTCCGGTAAATGCTCAAATTGCCCTACGGCAAATTGCAAATACTAGCATTTTTGCTGTGTAATGCAAGCGTATCGTAGCATTTTCTGACTATTTTGTCGCCGGATTCGCTCCGCTCGGCTTTACCGAATCAAATGTCGGGCTCTGGTTGGTCATTTTCCATTCGCCATTTTCTTTAACAAAGACGACTTTGAAGCCGTTCGGGTAGATGCTGCTGACGATATCGGCAACGGCCTTGTCGCCGGTGATGACCTCGTTCTTGGCGGAACACGGGCCTTTCGGGACGTCGTCTTCGAGGAATTTCATCAACGACGTGATCTTGTTGTCCTTCATCTGGTCGGCGAAATTCTTGAGCGTGTCAGTCGAATAGGCTTTGCGGACGGCTGCTTCGTCCTTTTTGACGAGGGCTTCGCACAGGGCTTTATAAACGGGTGCGAGCGTCGGGGCGTCGTTTGTAGTCGTAGCCGGAGTGGGCGTGGTCACGGCGACCGGACTGTTCGGGCTGGCCGGTTCCACCTTTGGCGTATTAGCGTTGCCCGCCGGAGCATTATTTGCCGCAGGGCCGCCGCACGCTCCGATGAAAATAGTAAATGTAATAAGCGAAAATATAGCTATAATATTGAGTTTCATATCGGTCTTTCTCCTAAAAATCATGAAGCAACGAGTATAATAAATTTGGCGAAAATGAACAAAACTGCTCAAACCGAATTTCACCGTCTTTTCATCATCGAGAGCCTGCCCGAACCGCTGACCGCGGCCAGCAGCCATCTGCAGATATTCGATAACTATATTGAAAACACGCGAATACGTCTGCGGCTGATGCGCGACCCTTCGACTAAGGTTTGGACGCGAATATTGCAGCAGCGATTTGCGATCGACGAAAGTGAGCAAGCTGTGACAAAGCTCGCGGAGATACATCTTAATGATGCCGAATACGCCGCGTTTGAGCGGTTTCGAGGACGCGAGATACGCAAGAATAGGTATTTTCACGAGTTTGATCGCGTGGTGTGGGCGTTTGACTGTTATCTGGGCGAGGCCCGCGGACTGAACATCGCCAAGATCGATCTTGAGTCGCGAGAGCAGATGGCCGAGCTGGTGCCGCCGCCCTTTGCTCTGATCGAGATCACGGGCGATCCGTTTTTTGCGGGAGAGAATCTGGTGACGAAAAACTACGCGGAAATTAGGGCTGAGGTCGAGCGAATCGGTTCGCAGACGCTTGGGATACATGCGGGATAAGTCGGGATCGCAAACTAACAGCATTTTTTTGAACGCGGATAGGGCGGATCAAGCGGATAAAGACGGATATTTTTAGATGAGATCAGTAAAATCAGCCCGATCTGCGCAATCCGCGTTCAAGATAACGTGACGTTTCATACACCTTCGACTAATGCTAAAACGGCCTCGGCTGAGTCTATGCTCAATGCCGAGGCCGTTTAGTTTTCGCTGAGATCAGAAACGCCCTTACGGCGTGCGGGCTTGTACCCTATTGTTTTCGTGGCGTGAGAGAAACCGAGCGTTCGAGGGAATCCCATATCTGGAGATAGATCTTGGTCTCTCGTGGGATAAGCAATCCCCAGTCGGCACCGCCGCGACTGACGTAGCCGGGAAGCTTTGCGGGATTTGAATTGTAACCGGCGGCCATCAGATGTTCTTGTTTTGCAATTCCCGTAGCCAATGCGTTCGCAATGGTCGGGCTTGCTTTTAGGTCGTTCCAGGTCATCTGCATATAGAGCAGCATCGCCTGCGAGGCGTTGACGTGGTTTCGCATACCTTCGACAAAATCCGGCATCAGATTGGCCTGCGGGAACCTAGCACGCACCATCCGATAGGTCGGCGGTATCATCTGTACCATTCCGCCGGCTCCGGCTGAACTTACGGAATATCGATAGGTCTGGCCTTCGTTCAGGGCGAAGAGCGTGAAAATGTCGTTGTAGATATTGGCGTGCGGTTCGGTGCGAAACCGCAGGTGATCGACGTGCTCGACCGTTGAGAGTCGTTCGGCAAAGTCGGCGACCTTTGGCTCGATCCCGAAGCCCTTCTTTTTCAGGATGTCGCGGGCGATATCAATAGTATTACGAACATAAAACCGTCCCGCGTTCACGACCTCAGGCGTCACAAGTCCGGGATGCGTCGAGACGTAATATGCCATTTCCTGCATCACGCCGCGATTTTCACGCGGATACTGTACTACCAGCGGAAGATGCACCTTCCCGTTCATATCGCTGACCACGACCGGAGTGTTGACGCCGTTGCCGCGAATGGTGCGGGAGATAACCTGTTTGCCCGAGGCCGTAAGTGCGACCGTGCCGACGCCGGAATCGAGAAACTGATCTTTGGTAAGCACGTAGGAATCGATCTGACGCGTGCTCTCGTCGTAGTATGCGACTCGAATGAGGCTTGTCGGCACAACTGATTCGACCGACGCTATCGTCAGCGGCCGCGTGACTAGATGCCGCTTTGCCTCGGCGATCTTCGACTTTATCTGCGAAAAGCTGAGGCCTTTGTAATTAAGGTTGCTCGCCATCGATTGCTGCTGAGGCAATTGAGGCTGCCCGACGATGATCGGTGTCGGTGTCGGGGCCGGACGATATTGTGGCGTCGGAGCCGGAGTTCGTGCAGGCTGTGCTATCGGTATCGTGCTCGTAACAACCACTCGCGATGGTGTCGGGATCGGCTGGAGCATCGGTGTTTGCGCAAAAGAGGGAAGTGCGGCGGCAGCGACAACGAAGAGCAGGCTGTATTTCATAATTGGCAAAACGGAGAGCGGCTGATGGTTTTGGTTCTTAGAGAAGAGGTTCAGCACTTATAAGATTCGCTCAAATGATATGCAGTTGTCAACCATTTTCGAAAAAATTATTGCTTATACAAGAAATACTTATGGTTGTAATCAGTTGTTTCATCGCTTTCATTAGGGTATAACTAAGCTTTTCGCGGTTAACTGTATATGGATCAACTCTTTGGCACAGATGGAATGCGCGGACTGGCGGGCGACTTTCCGCTTGATGCGGACACGGTAAGAAAGGTCGCGGCTTCGCTCGCACGGCAGTTTACGGAGACTCTCGGCCGCGAACCGCGATTTATCACCGGTCGTGATACGCGCGAGTCGGGGACGTGGATCGAACAGGCATTTCACGCCGGTGCGTCGGGCGAAGGTGCGGTTTGTGAGTCGGCGGGTGTGATAACCACGCCGGGCGTTGCGTATCTCACACGAGCCTTCGATTTTGACGCCGGCATAGTCATCAGTGCATCACATAACCCTTTTCACGACAATGGGATAAAGGTATTTTTGCCGAGCGGCAAAAAGATCGACGAGATGACCGAACGGCTGATCGAGGCCGATGTTTTTGAGGCGGTGGAATCGGCCGGGTGCGTGGACGATCCGGAACTTGATAAGTCGCGAGCGGGCGAATTTCGTGACGCGTATCTCGGGCATCTGCTCGAAGCGGTCGGAGAGTTTTCGGCGTCCGGGCTTAAGATCGTGATCGATTGTGCGAACGGAGCGGCGACGGGCCTCGCGGCAAAACTGTTCACCGACCTCGGAGCGGAAGTGGTTGCGATACACTGCGAACCGGACGGACGAAATATCAATGACGACTGCGGTTCGACGCATATTGGGAATCTGCGTGAGATAGTTGTCGAGGAAAAGGCCGATCTGGGCGTGGCGTTCGATGGCGATGCGGACCGGGCCTTGTTTGTGGATGAACACGGCGAGATCATTGACGGCGACGCGACGCTGTGGATAGTCGCACAATATTTGAAGGCTCATGGGAAACTCGCGAGTTCCACCGTCGTCGCCACCGTAATGAGCAACATCGGCCTCGAACTCGCACTTAAATCGAAAGATATCAACCTTTTACGCACCGACGTCGGCGACAAATACGTCCTCGAACGACTGCTCGAAACCGGTGCC
This sequence comes from Acidobacteriota bacterium, assembly GCA_031362825.1. Taxonomy (GTDB): domain Bacteria; phylum Acidobacteriota; class Blastocatellia; order Pyrinomonadales; family Pyrinomonadaceae; genus OLB17. Next base: position 7,683 of record JANLTF010000464.1, read on the forward strand.
GAGATTGGCGGCGAACAATCGGGACATATTATTTTCCCCGAGATCAGCCTTGTCGGTGACGGTATGATGACTGCGTTGCTTCTTCTTCATGCTATCAACGAACTGGGTGTTTCGTTGTCAGCGGCGACGGCTGGTTTTGTTAAATATCCGCAAACGCTTAAAAATGTTAAGGTCCGGGAAAAGCGCGCGTTTAGCGAACTTCCGGAAGTCACGGAGCTTTCAAAACAAATCGAGAGCGAACTCCATGGCCGGGGCCGCCTGTTGTTGAGGTATTCCGGAACCGAAAACCTTGCCCGGGTGATGATCGAGGGAAAAGACCAAGCTGAGATCGAATCGCAGGCCCAAAGGCTCGCCAACGTAATCTTGGCGAATATAGGCTAAGTATGCTGACCGCTTTATATCGTTGGAAGATAAAGGCCGGATTCGAGCAGCGGTTTATCGATTGCTGGTCAGAGATCACGCTTTATTACCGGGAAAATCACGGCTCGTACGGGTCGCGGTTGCATCGCGGAAATGACGGGCTATTCTACGGATATGCGATGTGGCCGTCTTTGGCGCAACGAAATACGGCTTTTGATACAGGTGTCGAGCATCCGGCTCGTCCGGGGATGATCGAGGCGATCGAAGAATCGTTCCCGGAAGTGCTGCTTGAAGTCGAAGCTGACTTTCTCAAATCAGATATTGAACCGCTCGCCCAAAGCGAATGAAAGACCGAAACGTCAAAATTGAATGCCCACGATCCGCTTCGTCGTATCAAATATCGATCGGTACCGAGTCGATCGGCGGTTGCGGGAAATGGGCGCGAGAGTGTCTAGGTAAAGAAGCGGCAAAGATCGTTATGGTGTCGAACCCGACGGTTTACAAACTGTACGGATCAATTGTCGTGGCTAGCCTCACCGATGCGGGATTTGCGGTCTCGCACTGGCTGATGAAGGACGGAGAAGAACATAAGAATTTTCGCAGTATTGAAAAGGCTCTCGAATTTTTCAGTCAGTCAGGATTGACGCGAACCGATGCTGTTGTTGCTCTTGGCGGGGGTGTTGTGGGTGATCTCGCGGGATTTGCTTCATCGATCTATATGCGTGGTGTTCGATTTTTGCAGATGCCGACGACGCTGCTCGCGATGATCGATTCGTCGGTTGGCGGCAAAACCGGCGTCAACGCAGCATTTGGCAAGAATACGATCGGAGCTTTTCATCAGCCAAGCGGCGTGCTGATCGATCCAACGGTACTTGCCACATTGCCTGAGAGGGAACTGGCGGCTGGATTTTGCGAAGTGATAAAACACGGGGCGTTGAGCGGGCGGAAGTTGCTGGATCATACAGCAGGGTTATTGAGGCAATATCCTTTGAATAGCTTTACCCGAATAGCCGAAGAAGCCAATTTCAAATCTGAAATTTCAAATTTGATATCCAAGAATGTCGAGTTTAAGGCGAAGATCGTGGCTGGTGACGAGTGGGAATCGTCGAAACGGTCGGATGCCCGCTCGCGCAAGATACTTAATTTTGGCCATACGCTTGCTCATGCACTCGAGAAAGTCACTGACTACAGATATTTCAAACACGGAGAGGCTGTCGGATACGGCATCTTGTATGCGGCGGAGCTGTCAAAAACTCTTGCATTCTGTGACAAAAAAGATATAAACTGGTTGTACGATGTTGTGCACGACGTCGGTGTGTTGCCGTCGCTCGCCAATATCGACTCGCAAGAAGTGTTTGAGGCATTTCGTTTTGACAAAAAACAGGTCGCAGGTTCGCTACAAATGATACTTCTGAAAGGAATCGGTAAACCGGTGATCGTCAGTAGCATCGACATTCCCAGTTCCGCCCACACTAAAGCCCTCAAACAACTTCTCAAGTTCTAGACGAAACGCCAGCTATATCGGCGTTTTGGGGAGTTAAACAAAAATGAATAACGCTTTGAGAGACCGTTCCAGCGAACGCGGCAGTGCCGGCGTAAAGTTTGCGATCGTACTGACCGTGATAATTCTCGCGGGGTACGCCGGTTACAATTACATTCCGGTGGCCTACGAGGCTGAAAGTTTGAAATCAGAGATGGCGACCGCTGTTTTGCAGGGGCTTGCGATGCCGGGGAAAGTAAATCCCGTCGATAACGTTAAAGTTCGCGTCCAAAAAGCAATGCAGATCAATGCCGCTCCGCCCGATGCGACGCTCAGCGTAACGCAGCAGGGAAATGTCATCCAGGCTCGCGTGACTTATACAAAGAACGTTTCCATAGTCCCCTTTGGCATTTACAATTACCAGTATCGATTTGATAACACAGCTACGCCAACCGGATTTTTGTTGAAACAATAGAGGTCAAACGCCGGCCGCGAGAGCCTCGCGGATCTTGATCGGCTGGATCTGGACCAGAGCTTCGGGAGCATCAGCGAGCCAGGTTGTCGGGCAGACACCGCAGGTAGTACATTTTTCGACAGCAGGGCAGGGAAGACTCGAGAGCGATTCGAGGGCTTTGTCGTGTTCGGTTTTGAGAAATTCGAACGACAGGCCCGAATCGACGATCGACCACGGCAAATATTCGTCGTAACTGCGATCACGCGAAGTGTGAAACGCCGGATCGATGCCGGTTTGGCGGATCGCACCGGCGAGGTCGCCTTTCATTCGGGCCGCGGTGTCGATCACTTTTGAGACTGTACGATCGCCCGACGAATATAAAGCTTGCTCGTGAGCGATACGGGCGGACATGAAACGGACCTCGACGTTAGGTATTTTGTTCAGGCCTTTGCAGACGTATTTGATGCGTTTCTTTAGCTCTTTCTCATCGCAGATCGCGTCCCATTGAAGCGGCGTGTTTGGCTTCGGCACAAAGCCATTGAGGGACGGAATGATCTTGCCGGCACGGCCGAATTTCTTTCCGGCCTCGAGCATGCGGTCTCTGATACGCTCGACGAGGACGAACATTTCATCGAGATCTTCCTGCGTTTCCGTGGGCAGGCCGACCATCATGTATAGTTTGATGGTGAGCATTCCGCGGTCGAAAACGGCTCCGCAGATGTCGACGATCTCGTCGTTTGTCAGATTTTTATTGATGACGCGACGGAGACGATCTGAGCCTGTTTCCGGTGCGACGGCGATTTGCTGGTCGCGTGATTCGACGAGGGCATCAAGCAATTCGTCCGAAATTTGATCGAGCCTCAGGCTCGATACCGAGATGCGATATTCCATCGCCCGCAGTTCTTTCAGGATGGTTGAAATTTCCGGATGATCACAGACAGCGGTCGAGACGAGGCCGATCTTGTTTGTTTTGTGGCGCCATTCGCGGGCCTTGGCGAGGATGTCTTTGGCCGGGACGACGCGCGGCGGATAGTAGTTATAACCTGCCCAACAGAATCTGCACCCTTGCGAACAGCCGCGTGATATTTCAACCAGCAGTCGATCGCCCATTTCGGCCTCGGGCGACCAGATCGCGGTCGAAGGACAAAATGTTTCCTGATTTAGCAGGAACTCAGCGAGCTCGGTCTCTCCCCGTTTAAGGGCACGTCGGAGCGTACCTTCTTTTGGATTGACCGACGCAACGGCACGGCCGACGCGTTTCGGAACGCCTTTTTCGTTCGGGACGTAGTCGAAAACGGTGCCGTCGTCGTTGTAGATCACGTCGTAGAACGAAGGGACGTAGAAACCGCGGCCGATACGAGCGAGAGCGAGCAGGATCTCTTCTTTACCGTCATTTTCGGTGATGGCGTCGATTAGTTGGTAAGCGAGAATTTCGCCTTCGCCGACGGCAATCACGTCCGTGAAATCGGCGATCGGTTCCGGATTTAGGAACGACGCGGCACCGCCCATGATGACTAGCGGGTCGAAGTGTGTGCGATCTTTTGCCCAGACTGGAATGCCCGAAAGCTGCAGCATCCGGGCCATGTTCAGATAGTCGGTCTCGAACGATATTGAGAACGCAACGAGGTCAAAATCGCGGACGCGGCTTTGCGTTTCGAGCGAGAGTAGTGGCGTGCCGCTTTTCTCGTATTCGGCTAGCTCGTCGGTATCGGGCAGAAACACGCGTTCGCATACGACACCGGGAATCGCGTTGAACAGCTCGTACATCGTGTGAAAGCCAAGATTGGCCATTCCGATGCCGTGCGTGTTTGGATAGCACAGAGCGATACGAAGCTCGGCCCCGCGAGTGATGACGTAACCTTCCTCGGCGGCCAGTTTCTTCTTGTAACTCTCTGTGATCTTTCGGCTCATATAAGCAAACTTAGATAGTAACAGACATTGCTGTTCGTTGTCAGCAATTGATTTGCAGGCGCGTGGTTGATCACCGTGGCATTTCTGAGGTGAAGGTGGCCGTTACTTACGTGCGGGCTACTGACGCGGCGTGCTGAGCGGAGTCTATTTCTTTTTCTTCTCTTCTTTTCCCGGGGCGATGTAGTATGGGCGGTGTTGGACCTGATAGACCTTGTCGTCGTAAACGCCGTCGCCGTCGACATCGACCTTGACCTCGAGTTTGTTGCGCGATCCCGGCGGGCGTTTTTCGGCGAGGTCGTAGGTTAGGCTGTATTGGTTTCGCATCAAAGCGTTAATTTCCTGCAAATAGCCGGGCACCTCGCCTTCGAAGGTCATCGGAAAATGCTTGCCGCCGGATTCCTTTGCGATGGTGTTCATGGCGTTTTGGGCCTGTAAAAACGTGAGGCGTCCTGGTGCTCCGCTGATGCTATCGACAGCACTGAGATACTGCTCGTATTTCTTGTAGAAGAGATTGCCGGTGCTGATGATATAGATCGGAACGCCGGCTTCCTGGACGATGCGGCGAGCCTCGGAATAGTTTGATTTGCTGAACGTGTCGATGCCGCTGGCAACGAGAATCACTGCCTTTCGCTTTGCCTTGAGGTTGACCATTCCGCTGTAATCGGCTTCGGCGGCTTTCGAATTTTCGAGAACCACACTGTCGCCGCGACCGCCTAGCAGCGTGAATTTGATCGCATCCCAGAGATTATTCTCACGAAACGCCGGGTTGTTCCTGAGCAAGATATCAACGGTCTTGCGCAGTTGCTGAGGGTCGTTTGTAAAATCGGTGATCGGCGTCGG
>JANLTF010000363.1:0-5048 GCA_031362825.1 Acidobacteriota bacterium
GCATACAACAATTCAGGATATTACCTACTCGGTTTGATAATTGAAAAAACATCCGGCAAGTCTTACGCTGAGTTTTTGCGAGAGAATATTTTCACGCCGCTCGGAATGAAGAATTCGGGCTACGACGATTCGCTCGCCCTCGTTCCAAATCGGGCGAGCGGTTACCGGCGAGTTGGACAAACATTCGTTAATGCGACATACACGGATATGGGATTTCCGTATGCGGCAGGCGCGCTGTATTCGACGACCGGAGATCTTCTGCTTTGGGATAAGGCTCTTTATACGGAAAAACTAATTTCCCGAAAGTCGCTCGATGAAACCTTTACTCCATTTAAGGAAATCGATTTTATGCCCGGAGCGAAGTACGCCTACGGCTGGGCTATCAGCAAACGGTCTAACCGGCAAGTGATCGAACATGGCGGCGACATCAACGGTTTTTCCACCTGGTTCAAACGCTTCACCGCCCACAAAGTGACGGTCATCGTGCTAAGCAATCAACAGAGGTACAAGGTAGACAAGGTTGCCGATGATCTATCCGACATTGCTTTCGGAGAGCCGTATAAGCTGCCCGTGAAGGCCATCAGCGATCTGCTCGCGGCAACTATCGAACGAAAAGGTATCGAAACCGCCGTGCAGCAATACCGGGATCTGAAACGCACGCAGCCTGACAGTTATGATTTCAGCGAGCGGCTGCTAGACCGGCTGGGCTATGATCTGCTCGAGAGTAAAAAGGTGAAAGAGGCTATCGAGATCCTCAAGCTCAACGTCGAGGGCTTCCCTCAATCATCAAACGCCTATGACAGCCTAGGCGAAGCTTATATGGTGAATGGAGACAAAGAACCAGCCATAAAAAACTACGAAAAGTCGCTGGAGCTGGACCCGAAAAACACCAACGCCGTCGATATGTTGAAAAAACTGCGTGCCGGCAACTGATCATTTAGAACCCGCAGTCGCCAAACACGTCTTCGGAGCAATGATGACCATGAAAAAGATCGACATCACCGCCATCGAAGCTGCCCGGCGAGGTTGAGACCTTGGGGCGAAACGCGTTACCTAATGCAAAGTGCAACGCAGAAAGCGATTGATTCCCCTCGCAGGACAGATATATAATTGGGAAACAAATTTTCGACAGAAAGGAGTACTACCATGAGGATCTTTATTCTTTGCTTCGCACTGGTTATTGTTTCTTTTGTTTCCACCACTCACGCTCAGGACCTTGAGGAGAATTCAAATTACCGTGAGTTTAAGAAATGGACGGTCGCTGCCCAGCATAAGAGACCGTTGCCGATCGTGTACGAATGGTGCATGACCGCCTACGACAAAATGATCGCTAGCGGTGTTTCGCCTTCGACGCAGGTACCGGAAGAGATCATGGGGGAAGATGTTGATTTCCCCAAGATCGAGTGGAAAGGTACGGTAAAAGAACTCAATGACAGATTGTGCGCCGGTAGGCAAAAGAAGCTCAGCGAAGACATCACGGCTAAGCACGCGCCGTATAAGGCCGCTTTGAAGGCCGACAAACTCCGGCTCGTGATAGATGAAAAAACCGGAACCGTTTATTCGTACGCGCTAGCAGGCGGTAAATACACGAGCGATGCTAAGGCACTCGCCGCCGCCAAGGTTTGGTTCCTCGACATCGGAACGTCGACCGCCGAGACTCGGATCTGCGTAAATGGCGGCAAACTCGGATCTGTGCGTCGGTATACGTTTGACGTAAATCACAAACTCCTCGGAACCACCGAAAAGGAATTCTGCGGAACACCACCGGCCTCGGCGTACCGATGAAGTCGATTTCAACGGTCTGGTCAACCTGGTGAGCCCTGATCTTGGCCTATTCGCGACGTTTCCTGAATTTAGAGAACTTACATAACTATGCTACGAATCGTTTTAGGAGTTATTGGCGGATTTTTTGCCTGGATGACAGTGTGGGTGGGAAGCGAGAAGGTCCTTTCGGCCATTTTTCCGGAGGGATACGGCGTTCATCAAGCCGCGTTTCAAGCGGCGGTTGAAAATGGTGCTTCGGGGTTCACAGTGGACCCGACGCTTCTGCTCATACATCTTGTCCAGGGCTTGATCGTCTCGGTGATGGCCGGATCTCTGGCCGCGCTGATCGCCGGCGAAAACAAGCGAGCTCCTCTGATCCTCGGCTTTCTGCTCGCGGCCTTTGGCGTGCTCATTGTGGTCCTGTCCTGGCCATATGTTCCCATCTGGTACCACGTTACCTTTACGGCGATGCTGCTTCCAATGACGATCATCGGCGGTAAGCTGATAGCCACGGACTAGTAAACAAGGAATGTGAATTTGGGCTTGCGGGCATCCCGGCCAAGGCAATCCAAAAATATTTCGTTGAAATTTTGAGCCCTTTTCTCAAACTTTGTCGCATATAGAAGAAGCAGGAACTCAATTTGAAATTCAGGAGAACAATAATAAGAAAATCAAACTTGGAGCGATTTTGCTACTTAATGTTTTCGTTGTAGTAATTCCCATCAGGAGATATTGAATTTCATAAGGAGATTTTAATAATTTCGATTTGGCAGAGTGAAAATCTTTGTCTTTCGACTAGAGATTCATCATCGGAGAAATTAGACGTGAAAAAACAAACAAATTCAGATTGGCAAAAACAACTGTTATTTGCTTCAATCGCAATCGCAGTTTTTATCATGGCGGTAAGTTCGGAGGCATTTGGGCAAAAATATAAAACCGGCGACCGAGTTGAAGTTGATCCAAGCGGAATTGAGAATTGGATGAGCGGTACGGTTCTTCCATTTTTGGAAAAGGATGAACCGATATTCAAAGGAGAATACTACCTTGCGCGCGTGCTGATTGATAAATGGAAGACGACCTATCCCGAAGGCGTTTTAGTTCAAACGATACACGTTCGACCGTCTAAAGTTAAAGGCACTCAACAAACTCAAAATGAGGCGGTGAAGAATAAGGCTGACGAAAAAGAACTAAAGAACAACGAATTCGGTGCGAAATTTAAGCCGGGCGACCGTGTGGAATGCGACACGATGAATATCGGAAAATGGTTCAAGGGAACGGTTCTGCCTTTTGAGGAAAAAGATAATCCCGATTTGGAAAAAGATAAATCGGGCAATTATTTCTATATTCATCGAGTCCGGATGGATAATGAAGCGTCGCTTAGACCGGAGGGCGGAATGTGTTTTACCGACCGGACACGCCTGTTGGCTGGCGGCATGCCAATGGAAATACCGAAAACCGATGTTCCAATCGACAAAGTAACGACAGACGAAAACAACACGCTATCGGCTGATCGTCCGATTATGGATTGCCCGGTCGAACAGCCCAAAGTCAGAAACGGGTCACGTCCGAATGCCGAACTGCTCAAGAAAATTACTCGCTGCGACAAAGGCGAAAAACCTGCTTCAAAAGGTTACGATGGCGCGATCACGGTGGATGTTACGGCACTGCAAATCGCCGCTCCGCGTCAATGGGTTTATGCCAACGACATCGGCGGCAAACCCGGCACGGTCATTTATCCGGTGCGGGTAACTTACACAGTGAAAACCTTTTACCGCACTCGAACGGTAGTCAGCGAGAATTGGGTTCGCACCATTAACTTTTACGTCAACGACTTCGGCGAATGGCAGAGCGGTTCTGAAGAGCCGATCAAAAGTCCTCAGTCAAAGGATATTCCGCGACTGCCGTAAGACTGATATCATCGCGTATTTCTCCCACAAAATCCATCCCGACAATTCGCAACTTTCGTAGGCATTGCGAAACCGTTCGGTTGCACTTGACATCCGCAACCGTGTGGTTGCATACTTGTATTCGAGTCATGAAACGAGACATTTTCCAAGCCATAGCTGACCCGACGAGGCGGGCGATCATTGCGTTAATCGCGTTGCAGGCGATGACGCCGAATGCTATCGCGGAGCATTTTGACACCTCGCGGCAGGCGGTTTCTAAACACCTTCGCATTTTGGCGGAGTGTGAACTGGTAAAGCAGGAATACAAAGGACGCGAGATATATTACTCGCTGGAGATCGAAAAAATGAAAGAGATCGACGAATGGCTGGAGCAGTACAGGAAGATCTGGGAGACGCGGTTCGAGCAGCTCGGTGAGATGCTAGAGGTTATGAAAAAACAAAAGAGTGAGGAATGAATATGGAATTTATAGTCAACAAAGAGACGAAGACGGTTTTAATAACAAAAGAGTTTGACGCCGAGCGTGACCTGGTCTGGGACGCTTATACGCGGGCCGAACTGCTCGACCAGTGGTGGGCGCCGAAACCCTGGGCTTCGAGAACCAAGGTTCTGGAATTCAGAGAAGGCGGCCGCAGGTTTTACGCGATGGTGAGCCCCGAGGGCGCGGAGCGTTGGGCAGTTCAGAAATATACTTCGATCACGCCGAAATCCAACTTCAAGTTCTACAACACCTTTGCCGACGCGGACGAAAATCTCGAACTGCCCGGCTCCGATTGGGACCTGAGTTTCAGCGAGCAAGACGGCGCGACAACGGTCAGTGTATCTATCTATAACGAGTCGCTGGAACGCTTAGAGCGGATGGTCGAAATGGGCTTCAGAGAAGGGTTTACTATGACATTGAACTACCTGGACGAACTGCTCGCGACGTTGACCGACAAGCAACGACATAAAGTTTGAACCACATAGGAAGATAGGTAACATAGGAGTTCCTCAAACTATGTGTTCTATGTTTCTATGTGGTCAATAATTGACCCCAAAACCATGAACGTACAAGAACAGATCAAAGAGTTTATTGCGAGTCAGCCGGAACCAAAACGCAGCGACATCCAACAGTTGCACGACATGATCCAGCGCGTAAATCCGGGATGTAAATTGTGGTTTCTCGATGGTAAAAACAGCGAAGGTAAGGTCGTTTCTAATCCGGATATCGGGTACGGGTCTCGCGACCACAAATACGCCGATGGCACGGTCAGCGAGTTCTATCAGATCGGCTTGAGCCCAAACAAAACCGGGATCTCCATCTATATCCTCGGTATCGAAGACAAAAAATACCTGGCCGAAACATACGCCAGCACCCTCGGCAAAGCGACCGTGACCGG
>JANLTF010000512.1:0-10619 GCA_031362825.1 Acidobacteriota bacterium
CCTCGAAAAAGAAGAGGTCGAATTGATCAACAGCCTTGCCGTACTAAAAACAAACCTCGAACGCGACGAGCGGTTCCAAAGCGAGATCAAAGACGGCCTCTGTCCGATATTGACGCAAAAATGTCTAAATCTAGAACCGAACGAAAGCCTCGAAGATTTTCTTTCAGATCAGTTTGCCGATACTAGAGCAAAGATCTCGGACTTTGAAAAAAGACGAGAGATAGTTTCTCACGAGATCCAGTCTCAACGAGAGGTCCAACGCCTGATGACCGCTCTCGAAACCTATGAGAACCGCGAAAAAGAAATTCTGAAAGAAGCGGAGGAATTGAAGGACAAAAAATCGGTACTCGAAAAAGAGCGGCAACAACTTTGCGAATTTGAGCAGCAATTTACCGATCTCGAAGGCCGTCTGAAAATGCTGGCCGATCCATCTGCCCGAATCCGAATACTTGAGCGGGAACTTACCCGCGAGAGTGATATTAGGGAAGGTCTGGGCGATATCGAAAGCAATCTCGAACGTGTTGAGAGTGAACGAAAGTTGCTCGAAGAACAGATGGACGAATTTAGAGATTTCGACCGTAATTGGACCAGCCTTACCGCCGAACGCGTCGCAACCGCCGCCGCCCACCGCATATTCATCGCGAATGAGGCTGAGGCGGCCCTGATCCAAACCCGCAAACAAGAACTTGATGCGTCCCGAGACAGAATTATCGCAGCCGCATCAGCAATAAAGGCAGCTGAGGAAACTCTCAATAATTCCGGTGGAAACTATGATTCCGGGCAGCATAAGCTGGAGAAAGATCAACTGTTGGTCGCCGAACGCAGTTTCGCCGAAAGGCAAGCAACCTTCGAGGCGGCCAATCATCGAAAAGAACAATTGGCGGCGGAATTAGGACACTTTGCAGAGATTCGCAAATCGATGCAAGGCGAGTTTCAGGAGAAAGAGCGGCTTGAGACCGTCGCTGAGACGACGGCGTTCATCCGGGACACTTTGAAAGAGGCGGCTCCGCGTGTCGCACGCAATTATGTTTATCACGTTTCGCTTGAGGCGAATCTGATGTTTCGCGAGATCACGGGAAATGCGGAACAGACGCTGAAATGGGGCGAGGATTACGCCATAATGCTTGAAGAGGACGGCTACGAGCGGCCGTTCCAGAGCCTGTCAGGCGGCGAACAGATGGCGGCGGCGTTGTCGGTGAGGCTCGCGTTACTAAAACAGTTGACCGACATTCGCATCGCGTTCTTCGACGAGCCAACGACCAACATGGACGCCGAACGCCGCGAAAACCTGGCAATGCAGATCAGCCGCATCACGCATTTTGACCAGCTTTTCGTCATCTCGCATGATGATACGTTTGATAGCTATGTGGACAACGTCATCGAAATAGGCCGGGAATGAATTTTCTAACAGGATTGACAGGATTAACAGGATCGGCTTTAATCTCCTGCTCATCCTGTCTATCCTGTTAAATGACTTTTATGAAACAAGTAACAATAGTCTGCGACGGCTCGAGCCTTGGAAATGGACGCGGAAAGCCGAGAGCGGCGGCGGCGGCGTTGCTTGGGTTCAAGGGTATTTGGAAAGGCGTCGCCCAGTTTCTCGGCGGTGCCACCAATCAGCAGGCCGAGATCGCGGCGGCGGCGTTGGGGCTTGAGAGTTTGAACGAGGCTTGTTCGGTGACGCTGCTATCCGATTCGCGCTACGTCGTTGAGACAATGGGAGGCACATGGAAGCGAAAGACCAATCACGACTGGTGGAAACGCCTCGATAATGCATCAAAACGGCATCGAATAACGTGGAAATGGGTCAAAGGCCACAATGGCCACGTCATCCAAGAGGCCGTCGACGACATCGCCCGCAAAACCGCCGAACTAGGCCGCGTCGACAGCGAAATGATCGACGACGTTGTTGTTAGTGTCGGAGTACAAGAGATTTAACCCCAGAGACGCGGAGACGCAGAGATTCGTAAAAGAAGTTTTTGAACATCGCAGTAAACCCAAACCCTAAACGTACGAAAGGCGTGCTACACATAATGGCCGCAGTGACTCTGCGTCTCTGCGTCTCTGCGGTGATTTTCTTACTGTCGTTCCAGGCTACTGCTTCTCAGCGGAACAGTCTCGGTTGGGCTTGGCAAAATCCGCTTCCGCAGGGGAATCCGTTGTATGCGATACATTTTGCTAAGGATAAGCAGAACGGCTTTGCGGTTGGTTCGAATAACACGATATTGCACACCACAAACGGCGGTTTTCAATGGGAAAAGCAGTTTTCCGAGACAAATGTGACAATGTCGGATGTCTGGACGTTTAGTAAAGACAACGCGGTCATCGTCGGTGCCCGCGGCACGATCATCGCGACCACCAACGGCGGCAAATCTTGGAAACAGGTTGCATCGGATACCCGCGATCATCTGTACAGCGTCGATTTCGCCCGCGACGGCAAAACCGGCTGGGCGTCAGGCACGTATGGCCGTGTGGTCAAAACCACCGACGGCGGCCTTACGTGGAAAACGCAGACAACGGCCATCGACAAAGACCTCCTCAGCATTTCATCCTTCGATCCGGCCCGTGCGGTCGCGGTCGGCCTGAACGGAACAGTTTTGACCACGACAGACGGGGGCGAATCGTGGGCAACCTCGACACCGTGCGGCAGCGTGATAATGTCGGCGGCGGCGTATCTATCGCAGACGACCATTGTCGCGGCCGGCTACGACGGCTGCGCCGCTCGAAGCAATGATTCCGGAGTAACGTGGACTCGGGCCGAACTTTTCAGCCGTGCCGACATGATGGCGATCGCATTTTCCGATGAAAAGAATGGCTCGATGACCGATTCGAACGGCATGGCGTGGATGACCGGTGATGGCGGCTCGACGTGGCTGCCATTTAGCGTTCGAACGAGTCCAAAGCTCGTCGCGGTCTATTTCGGGGATAATTTTACCGGCTGGGCCGTTGGCGAGAATGGTTTGATCCTGCGTACGGACGACGGCGGCTACAGCTGGCAACGCTTAAGCGAAGGCGGCCGAGAGGACGTGAACGATATCACCTTCCTCGATGACGAGATCGGGGTTGCGGTCGGTTCGAACGGCAAGATCTGGATCACAAACGACGCCGGCCGCGAATGGATGTCGGCATTCGGAGGCACGACGGAAAATTTTAACGCCGTCACATTTTTCGACGGCCGCAAAGGCTGGGCCGTCGGCGACAAAGGAACCGTAGTCCGCACGGACACCGGCGGAGCGGCTTGGGGCAAAGGAATCACAAATACTACGGAAGATCTGCTCGGCGTGTCATTCATCTCAGAGAAAGTAGGTTTTGCAGTCGGTTCGAACGGGAGGATAGTTCGCACGACAACCGGCGGAGCATATTGGGAACCGATCGATTCGGGCACAAAGCACTGGCTCGAGGACATTGAGTTCTTTAGCGAAAAACAAGGCGTTGTGGTAGGCGACAGAGGCACTATTCTGCGAACCATCGACGGCGGCGAAACTTGGGCAAAGATAAGGACCGATGTAAAAGAGAATATCTACGCAGTCAGTTTTTCAGACGAAAAAAATGGCTTTGCAGTTGGATCCGGCGGACTGATATTGCGAACGGTCGATGGCGGCGAGACGTGGAAGGACCAGGAATCGCCCCTGCGAAACAACCTGTTTGCAGTCGAGGCAACCGGACAAACAACGGCCATCGCGACAGGTGACTTTGGCACGGTTTTGATTACCGAAGATGGCGGGAAGACGTGGGCAATGCAGCCCGCAGGCACGAGCAAGTTGCTTCAGGCAGTGGCGTCACGGGGCGGTTCAAAAGTCTGGGTCACAGGCCGCGGCGGCGTCATTCTTCGTCGCACCGAGCCATTCACCAAGACACTTCTTTCGTGGCCGAAATCGCCGCCGGTGCTGATCAAATCGGGAATACGCCAGAAGCCGCAAATACGAAAGCCGCTGGTCACCATTACCGATGACGGCGACATTCCGAACGCTGTTCCCCAGAAAAAACCCTAAGCTAGTCGATCTTGACCAGAACCGAGAGCCATTCGCCGGAGATCTCAAATTTGAAATCTGATATTTGAAAATTCGTTAGTGCCTCAGTGATCTCATCTCGCTGTTCAACCAAAATGCCGGAAAGCAACAGTGTGCTCTTCGCTTTGGCGATCAACAGTCCCAGAATAGGAACAATAACGTCGATCGTCAGATTTGCGACAACAAAGTCAAACATTGGCGTAGTCCCATCAATCGAACCGCCAGAAAACTCGATCGCATCGCCGACGCCGTTGAGAATGGCGTTTTCCCTCGCAATTTTGATCGAATCTAGATCGGTATCGCACGCTAGGATTTTCACCACAGAGGACACCGAGGTCACGGAGGGAGACAAAGAAATTGCCTTTCCGGTCTCTGTGACCTCCGTGTCCTCTGTGGTTAATTTCCCTATTTTCGCCGCTGCGATTGCGAGAATTCCCGTTCCAGTGCCTACATCGAGTACGCTTTGTCCGGCGAGATAATTATCACCGATGGCCTGCAGACAAAGATGCGTCGTCGCATGGGTGCCGGTGCCGAACGCCATATTTGGCTCGATGCTGATGACGATCTTGTCGCTCGTCTCAGGCGTTTCCCACGGCGGCGTGATGATGAATTTACCAATTGGCGTTGGTTTCCAGTGTTTTTTCCATTCGGCGAGCCAGTCGGTCTGCTCGACTATTCTTGATTCAATACTTTCAATGGCTGACCGGTCCAGATCGTAAACAGGCAGGATCAGATCGAGTTGTTCACGCATTGTTTCAACATCGGGCATCGAAGCGAAAAAGCCGTTGACCGTGACCATATCGCTCGGACCTTTGCGGAGGTGGTTGATCTCGGTGCCGAGAGCATCCATTTCGACCAGAGCGTGTTCGATCGCGTCGGCCGCAGCCGCGATAGCATTGATCTCTAGCGAATACCAGGTCTGCTTATCTTCAGTGGACATATGGTGCTGTTGGGTTTATCGCTTTCGATCGAGTCCGAGATCGTCGAGTGTTCTCTCCTGATTACGCCAGTCTTCGACGACCTTGACGAAAAGCTTTAAATAAACGTGCTTACCGAGGAGTTTTTCGATATCGATTCGTGCTCGCGTACCGATATCCTTGATCCGCGCGCCCATTTTGCCGATAACGATCTTTTTCTGTGAGGCACGCTCGACAAAAATGGCACATGCGACCTTTACCGTTTTAGGGTCGGATTCATCAAAAACCTCTGTTATCACCGCCGTCACATACGGAATTTCTTCGCCCGTACTTGCCAATATCTTCTCACGGACCATCTCGGCCGCGATCGACCGCATCGATTGGTCGGTCATTTCGTCTTCGGCAAAAATCGGTTCGCCGACTGGAAGATGCTTGATTATGAGGTCTAGCAGGATATCGATCGAATCGCCTTTTAGGGCAGAGAGAGGCAAGATCTCGGCAAATTTGTGTTCTTCCGAGTAGAGTTCGATCAGCTGCAGCAGGCCGCCTTTTTCTTTGATCTTGTCTATCTTATTAAACGCCAAGATCGCAGGCTTTTCAGCCTGTTTAATGAGGTCGAAAACAAACCGGTCGCCGTTTCCCGTCGAAACGCTCGCATCGCGCATCAATACTAGCAGATCGACCGACATGATGGCGTCGTGAACGCTCGTCATCATTCGGCGGTTGAGCAAATGGCCAGGTTTATGCACGCCGGGCGTATCCACAAAGACGATCTGGCCGTCATCGCGGGTGACGATGCCCTGTATTCGGTGGCGTGTTGTTTGAGGTTTATTCGAAACGGCAGCGATCTTTTCGCCGACCAGCCGGTTCAATAACGTTGATTTTCCGGCATTCGGGCGGCCTATAAGCGCGACATAGCCGCTGCGAAAATTCTCTTTGGACATTGATTAGACGTTAACAGATTTGCGGCTCGAATTGTACACTCGCGGCCGTTTATGGAGTTTTTATCAGCCGCTGTTTGGCACTCATCGCTTCACGAAAGGCCCCGTCCTTGATATCGCCATATTGTATCGCCCGGTCATATGCCTGAATTGCCATGCTGTTCTGATTAAAAAACTCGTAGAGCCGGGCAATTGCAACATACGTGAGCGAGAGCAAGGCAGGATCGGTCTTGGTGGTCGCTTTGCGAAGAGCATTACCGTAAAAGGTCTGCGCATCAAGCAGTCTCGCGGCCTGTGCTTCCTGATCCGTGATCGTCTCGGCAGAAAGGCTGGCAACACGGCCGAGGTTGTAATAGATCCGCACATCGTCGGGATTCTCGGCCAACAGCTGTTTAAGGTCGGCGTTGGCCTTCGTGAAATTCTTGGCCTCGATCGCCTTTTGGATCTCAAAAAGGCGGGCCGTAACCGGACTTTCGAGGATCACCGGAGCACCATGACTGGATTTTCTTTCAGCATGGGCAGCGATCGCTCGTTTTCGAGCGTCGGCGTTCTTTGCAAGGCGGTCGGTTTCCTTTGTCGCGTCAAAAGTCGCGAGCATTTCCCGCATTGACGATGCGATATCAAAACCCGAGTCTTCGGTTCCCGCAAGTTGTTCGGCAAAATAGAATGCGAGCAAGGCTCCCTTTTCGTAGTCTTCGGACAGACGCATCGCGGTTTCATCGGCGAGCGAGGCTTTGAATTTGTTCAACTCCGACGAAATGGCGAGACGTTCGGGATCGGTTTTAACCGTCCCGATCTTTTGCCTTGCCTGATCCATAGCGATCGAACCCTTAAAATACTCTTCCTGCCGCGCATCGATCGCGGCGATCAGGGAACGTGAGACTGTCAGGAATACATCGGGCGAGAGCGACGGATCGACCTTACGACGCTCGTCAAGCAATCCTTTGACCGCGTCCTTAATACCGAGAATATCTTTCGAATTCTTGAGGACAAGCGGATCAACGACGAACTGCAAAAATGCTCGCCGAACCTCCGAATAGCTTAGATCTTTGTCCGGCGGCAGGACGACATAATAGTCGTCCTTGATGTTGAGAAAATTGACGTTGCCTGTCGGGCTAAGCATTTCCGGGACGATGACAAACCGCCGTTCGTGATCACGGATCTCGACCTTTTGCAATACTGTCTTGCTGCTATTCGTTTTTTGGGTCTGGGTTTTGATCTTCTCTGAGTAGAAGAGTTCAGGTTTCGTATGCAAATAATCGAGCAGATCGCTGACCATGTCGCGGGCCGAGGTTCGCAGCACGCCATCCGCGTCGGCGCGATAGGTTTTAACATAATCGTCGAGCTTTGCAGTAATACCTGAACGCCTATAAAACTCACGAGCAAGAGGTGCAAAATCAAGCACATCTAGCAGACTTCCCGGCAGATCGCTAGTCACGGCCGGGTCTGCAAGCTCGGGCGCGGGTGAGAGCGTGTACGCCATTGAAATGAACGGCGAAACGAGCTCGGCATCGGTCGCCTTTGGCCGCTGCTTTTTGTACTGGACCAAAAAGGCCGTGATCTTCTGACGAAGATCGTTCGGCAGTTCGGCGGTGTCGGCGAGCAGACGTTCGCGAAACTTCATTCCATTTGACGATAACGGCGTGTTGATCAGCTTAGTCGTTTGGCCGGATTCATCGGTCGTTCGAGCCATTTCGAGCGTTGCGAGCACGACGATCAGACGTTTGTCAGGCTCGATCTTTACACCGTAATTCGACAGGTCAAATCCCAGCGAGGCCGCCTGAGCAATACCGCTAACGGCGAACACCGCCAATAAAGTGATCAAAAGGAATTTTCGCATTGTTGGTTCCGAGCGTCCTTACAATATTAACCGCAAACTAAAAAGATGAAATTTCACGGGCAAAAGATGTATACGCTCTTTAACAAAACAAAGGATAAAGGACATAATACGCGTCCTTTACCCTTAGTATTTGAACCGTGACCCTACGGAACTAATTGAAGCTGGCAAGAGCCTCGCCTTCGTCGTCATAGACGTCGAAAACGGTAAGGAGCTTGGTGATAGCCAAAAGATCCTGGATCTTTTGCGTCAGTTTCAAGAGTTTGAGCGTGCCGCCTTCCTTGTTGACAGCGGTAAAACTCGAAACTAATTCGCCGATACCGCTCGAATCGATGTAACCGACACCCGCGAGATTCAAGAGGATCTTATTTTTGCCTTCGCCGAGTAAGCGGCGGATGGTCGTGCGAAGAGCAACGCTGCCTTCGCCTATGGTTACTTTTCCAACCAGATCGAGGATCGTGACATCGCCTGCCTGGCGTTCGGTGATTGTAATATCTGACATTTATTTCTCCCTAAATTAATATAATTTGCGATAGCAGATTTTAGAACAATGTGAACCCAAAAGTCCACGTAGTAAAGAGCAATTATCTTTTTTTCAACATTTTCACGACCATTCCGCCCTCCGGATGGTTCGACCAATGAATGTTGTCCATGAACGAGTTCATAAAAAGTATGCCGCGGCCGTTCGCTTTGAGCAGATTCTCGGGATTTGTCGGATCGGGAATCTCGTCCACGGCAAAGCCCGGGCCGTGATCACGAACGGTAACTTCAAATCCATCAGGTACATCAGCGAAGGTCACTTCGACACGTTTTGTTTCGTCAAACTTATTGCCGTGCTTGACCGCATTAGCAACGGATTCACGTATCGCGAGATCGATTGCAAAGACAAATTCGTCCGGGAATCCTCGGCTTTTCGCGAATTCGTCCGCCTTCATCGCCGCTTCTTCGACAGATTCGAGCCGGCTCGGCAATGTTATTTCCTGTATCTCAGCCACAATATATGAGTTTTAAGTTATCGGTTTACGCAACTTTCTGTCAAGACAAACGGGCAAGATTCGTTCTAAGATTAATAATATGAAGCTGAAGCCAGCAGATTCAATTCGCGGCAAGGTCGAACTCCCCGGCGATAAATCGATCTCGCACCGGGCCGCGATGTTCGCGGCAATCGCCGATGGCGAAACGCGGATCGAGAATTTTTCGCGAGCGGTTGACTGTCACACAACGCTCGATGCGGTCGAATCGTTGGGCGTTTGTGTGCAAAGGAACGGAACAACCATAATTATCAATGGCAAAGGAAAAACGGGTTTGACCGCACCAAAAGGACCGATCGATTGCGGAAACAGCGGAACGACTATTCGCATTTTGAGCGGAATTCTTGCCGGGCAATCATTCGACTCGATCCTCACGGGAGACGAATCGCTTGCGAAGCGCCCAATGAAACGCATCATCGAGCCGCTGCGAAAAATGGGTGCCAAGATCGAAGCCATAAACGACCGCGTCCCGATCCACATTTTTGGCGGTCAACCTCTCGTCGGCGTCGAACACGAAATGCAGATCGCCTCCGCACAGGTCAAATCCTGCATCTTGCTCGCAGGCCTAAATGCCGCGGGAAATACGACCGTCATCGAACCTGTCGCTACACGCGACCACACCGAACGAATGCTAAGCTGGTTTGGCATCGATGTCGTCGAGGAAGACATAGATCCGGGCAAACTGATATCGATTGACGGTTCCGCAGGGTTAACCGCAAGGGATCTGAGCATTCCGGCTGACATTTCGTCCGCGGCTTTCTTTTTAGTCGCAGCAGCCTGTTTGCCGAACTCAGAACTCACGATGCCGAATGTCGGCATCAATCCGACACGACACGCCATCCTCGAAGTTTTACAGCAGCTCGGTGCAATAATTGCGGTCGAAAATCATCGGATCGTCTGTAACGAATCAGTTGCCGACCTCACCGTCCGCTCAAAAAAAGGCAGCGACCGTCTCGACGGCAGTTCGAATACGCTCAGCGGCGATATCATCGCAAACCTGATCGATGAGATCCCGATCCTTGCGATTTTGGGAACGCAGCTCGAAAGCGGCCTTGAGATCCGCGACGCCGCCGAACTGCGTTTTAAGGAATCCGATCGGATCACATCGATCGTCGAGAATTTGCGCCGTATGGGAGCAGAAGTAGTGGAATTCCCCGACGGCTTCCGCGTCGAATGTTCGAAATTGAAAGGTGCGGTTATCGATTCGTTCGGTGACCACCGGATCGCAATGGCATTTGCAGTCGCGGCTTTATTTGCAGACGGCGAAACTAAGATCAATGATGCGGAATGTGTCGACATTTCGTTCCCCGGCTTTTTCGAAACCCTCGCGAGTGTCGTAAAGTCAGAACGACCCGCGTAAGCGGGTGGCGTGGACCGTGATTAGAATGGATTAGAGCCGAGACATCTTCGCCGCCCGCTGACGCAGGCGGTTCTGACATGAACAAAGACATCAAGATCGCAGTGACCGGCTTCATGGGCGTGGGCAAATCCAGCGTCTCGCGGCATCTGGCGCACCTGCTCAAGTGTAAACGCGTAGATCTTGACTACGTTATCGAAGAGGCAGAAGGCCGACGGATCGCACAGATCATCGATTCGGTCGGCGAGCCGGCTTATCGGGATATCGAGACAAAAAGCCTTGAGCATGTTCTCGAAAACAATGACACCCGAATTCTCTCCCTCGGCGGCGGCACATGGACGATGGAGCGAAACCGCAAGCTGTTGAAAGAAAGCGGTTTTACGAGCGTCTGGCTAGAGGCCACATTTGAGCATTGCTGGCTAAACATTGCCTTTTCACGAAAAGACCGGCCCTTGGCTCGAAACAAGCAAAACGCGATGAAATTGTTCGAGGAACGGCAAAAAGTTTACTGCCTCGCGGACTGGCA
>JANLTF010000028.1:0-7966 GCA_031362825.1 Acidobacteriota bacterium
TCATAAGATCCGATTCGGCAAAACACTAATGCCTCTCTCGGAACAGCGTTTTCTCTACATTCTCCGCTAGATCGATACCTCTATTGGGTCACCTGAATCAGGTTAAACAGCATAAATTGCAGCATCGGCAATGGCTGGCAATGGTAGTCACCGACCCTCAGTAAGACCTGGGTTCCATTCGCGATGCGTTCGATGTCGCTACGTTTTACTGTGTAGGAAAGAGATTCCTGGACGGTGCCATCTTTTGTTGAGGTTGTGCGTTTTGCTTTGCCGATGAGCGTTGTTTTGTCGTCGCTAATAACATACAGGTCGTTTTTTGCGAGAAACCGCCAACGTTTCGAGGCCGAAACAACGGTTATCACATACACGCCTTTTCTTGCATTTTTCTCGTCTTCTTTATAAAAATAGGTAATATCAACCGCCGTTTTGGCTCCAATTGCCTTGTCTAGTTCGGATTCGGGAACGCCCAAATACGACGTGCCGACATAACCGCTTTTGGTTTCGGCATTGTAACCGTTGACGAGGGCTCCGATATTGCCGAGAGCCGGATTCTTATCGCCCCAATAACCCGCTTTTGCGATCACGACGGGCTTTACAGAATTCGGCTCCGACGCAAACGTTGTCTGGGGCGGGCTCGGCACAGCCGCTTTGTCTGCGCGAACTTCCCGCGACGGTTTTAGTCCTGCGATCGACCAGACGCCACGCTTTTCATTTTTGGCGTCGGTTTCGGTCGATGAATAGACCGCAACCTCTGACTTCTCCTGGCCCGACGCACGCGGCGGTATGTGCCATGCCGCTCCGTCGCGAAGCAATTGTTGGCTGACATCTATTCCGTTGAGGAGCATCCGTCCTACCGTTCGATCCTTGAAAATGGTCTGTGCGCGATATTCCACGATCTTGCCAACCAGCATTGTCCGCAGATGTGCGGTGACGGTCTGGTGAAGTTGCTGTCCCGGCTCGGGAACGTCGATGTACTGGAGTTCGGCCTTGACCTTACCGGTAGCGATCGAGATGACAACGGTCTTTCCGTCGATGACCTCGACCACTTCGCCTGTGACCGTCATTTGAGCGGCCGCAGATACGGTTACGAGCATCGCGAACAAGATCGCGGGCAGAAAAGAGTACGTTTTCATAGCGTTTTGTTACCGGACGTCGAGATCGTATTCACGCAGACGCCGGTATAGTGTAGATGGCGAGATTCCGAGTAGTTCGGCGGTTTTGCCGCGGTGCCAGCCTGTTTTTTCTAGGGCGCCAATGATCTGGGCACGTTCTGAATCGCGAAGGTTGGTCGGCGAGGCGTTTTGAAATGAGCTGACGCCGTTTGATTGCGGAGCGCTGTAGCTTACCGAAAAGCTGGTCTTCTCGGTGCGATAAGCTATTTCCGGCGGCAGTTCGCGGGGCGTTATCATGTTGTTGTCCGAAAGCAGGATCGCCCGTTCGAGACAGTTACGAAGCTGCCGGACGTTGCCCGTCCAATCAAATGCCGACAACGCTTCGATCGCCGCGGGCGACATTTCTGGCTCGTTGTGGCCAGCGAGTTTGTGAAGCAGATGGCGGGCCAGCGGCTCGATATCTTCGCGGCGCGTGCGGAGCGGCGGGATGTTTATCTCAAAACTGTTGATACGATACATCAGATCGGCACGGAATATGCCGTCCGCGATCGCGGTCTCTTTGTCACGGTTTGTCGCCGCGAGTAGGCGAACATCGACTTCTACCTTCTTAACGCCGCCGACGCGGAAGAATGAACGAGTTTCGAGTGCGCGGAGCAATTTCGACTGAAGCTGCATCGGCATTTCCATTATTTCGTCGAGAAACAGCGTGCCGCCGTCGGCGATCTCAAACAGGCCAAGCTTGCGTGCCTTTGCTCCCGAAAACGCTCCCGCTTCGTGGCCGAAAAGCTCACTTTCGAGCAAAGTGTCCTGCAACGCGGCACAGTTCAGATCGATGAACGGTTTGTCCGCGCGACGGCTCAGACGGTGGATCGCCTGAGCGATCAACTCTTTGCCGACACCCGATTCGCCCGTTATCATGACCGACGTATCGGACGGGGCAACGCGGTGAACGAGTCGCAACGCCTCTTTCATTTGCGGCGATTCGGCGACGATCTCAGGCAGCGATTGCGTTGTCCTCGCGATCTGTGCCCGCAGCCGTTGGTTGTCGACCTTTAACTGCTGTTTTTCTGCAGAGGCCGTGACGAGGGCACCTAGTTCGCTGATCCTATAGGGCTTGGTCAGATAATCGTAGGCACCAAGCTTCATTGCTTCGATCGCCGATTCGACCGTCGCCTGGCCGGTGAGCATGATCACTTCTGGCGGATTCTGACAGCGTTCGCGTGTGCGCCGGAGCAACCCGAGACCGTCGAGACGCGGCATATTGATGTCGCACAGCACGACGTCATAGTCCTGCTCCTCGAGCATCGTCCACGCCATTTCGCCGTCATCGGCCGTCTCAACGTCGTGGCCCTGACGTGCCATTTCTTTCTGCACGACAAGCCTCAGATTCTTTTCATCATCAACTACCAGTAGTTTAGCCATGTTTTTTGGGGAAGGAGAGTTGTACGCACGATCGCGTTCGAAGATTTATGCCGCAACGGGCAAAAATATGGAGAACGTCGTGCCTTTGCCGATGTTTGATCGGACGCTGAGGCGGCCGCCGTGTTCAGCGATGATGCCGTAGCAGACTGCGAGGCCGAGGCCCGTTCCTTTGCCTACCTCCTTGGTGGTAAAGAACGGCTCGTAGATCTTGGACATATTCTCAGGCGGAATGCCGGTGCCGGTATCAGCGACCTCGATGACGAGGCGTGATTTCTGTTCGAAGACGCGGAATGTCAATTCGCCGCCGTCTGGCATCGCGTCGATCGCATTTGTCGCTAGCACGATCACGGCCTGTTGGATCTGGCCACCATCCGAATTCACCATCGCGAGGTCCGATACGGTATCGACGGTGATCGAGATATTGTTGCCGCGTTTTTGATGCGAAACCAGATTTGCTGCCGATCGCACGACTTCGCCGACATCGGTCAATGTCCGTTCGCCGGTTCGGACGCGGCTGAAATCGAGCAGTCCTGTCGTAATCGTCTTGCAGCGAAATGCCTCGCTCTTGATCAGGCCGAGATATTCGGTCAGATCTTCGGATGAACGCGATTCGACAAAGTCGCCATCTTCGATACGCTGCTCAAGCGCTTCGGCACAAGCAGCGATGGTGGCGAGCGGATTGTTAATTTCGTGAACGACACCGGCGGCGAGACGGCCGACGGCAGCCAGTTTTTCGGCACGGCCGACCGCATGTATGGCCTCGACGCGAACCGTAACGTCTTCGCCGACCGTTATCACATGAGTCACTTCGCCAGTTTCCGCATTGCGCATTGGAACCTTGCTGACGATCCAATGGCGGGTCGAACCATCGTCAGCAACAGTCTGCTGCTCGATTCGCTCAATTTCGCCGGTCCGAAATGCTCGTTCAAATTCCTGTTTCAAACGCCCCTGCGGATATCGCGCGAGCACCTCAAAAACATCACGGCCGATAGCGGAATCCCGCGGGATGCCTTGAACACCAACCTCTCGGTGGCGATTCCACGTGACGATGCGATAGTCGCGGTCCACGACATAGAGCGAGACAGGCAGTGAATCGAGTACGGCTTCGGTAAATTTACGATGCTCTTCGCGGGCCTCGTTGATCGAACTGTGGAGTGTCGATTCATAGTGTGCCGAGAGATTGACGCTCATTGCGGCCATCTGGGTGGCGGCATCAATGAGCCTCGAGTTGTGTTCTGTAAGATCGGCCCGGTCGGCAAATGCCGTCACGATCGCTCCTTTGATCTCGCCGTCTATGTGGAGCGGACAGACATATTCGGCCGCGTGGCCGTCACCCGCGATCATGAATTCGCTTTTCTCTTCTTCGCAATAACCGATCTGCGGCGGCATAAACGCCAGCCACTTTTCGAACCGATTCCGCATCAAAAGGTCAGAATCGACGCTGCGTGTGTCAGCAGAACTGCTGATAAGGCCGATGCTTTCAAGTTCAGCGGCAAAGACACACGCCGCAGCGCCGACACCATCGAGCAGTGCCCCGGCGACGCGGTTTGCCACTTTCTTGGGGTGGACGATGAACAACAAACTACGGCCAAGATCGGAAATAAATCTCAGATCGCTGGCTGCGTCGTTGGTCGGCGTGTCGGAATGCGCTGGGCGCACGCCCTTTTTCGGCGGCGAAGAAATTAGCATTAATTGGTAACCCGCAGGCGGCATTTGCGGAACTAGGGTCTCGGCGAGGCAAACTTACGGCTTTAGAAGCTAAGGAACCTCCTTTTTAATTACAAACGATTTTAAACATTTTGTCAACAGTTTTAACGTGCATCGAAGGCCGTTGACACACGGTTTTATTAAGCCGAAAATGGAATTTCATGCAAGTATCACGATCTAGTAACAAGGTTGGTTTTAATGGAAGAATTTTTGCGGCTCTTTTTGCCCTGATCGCGGCATTTTCCGCAAATTCAATTGGTCAGGAGATCGTCGATAAGACCGTCGCGGTGCTGCAGGACGGTGTCCGAACCGAATTGATCACATATTCCGACCTTAGGTGGCAGCTCGCCTTACAGCCTGAGGTGCCGCTAAATCCGCCTCGAAGCGAAGACCTAAACCGCGCTCTGCAGACGCTGATCAACCAACGTCTGTTCGCCCTAGAAGCCGGCCGTTTCCCGCGTCCGGCGCCAACGGACGACGAGATCGCGAAAGCGATCACCAAGACACTTGCCTACTTCCCATCGACAACCGCCTTTGAAACTCGTTTGAAACAAGTGGGCTTTGAATCCGTAAAAGATGATAATTTTGAGCAGATCATCTCGCAGCGGTTGGCGATCGAATCGTATGTTGATTTTCGATTCCGGTCGTTTGTCGTAGTGACGCCAGACGAGGTCACGCGTTACTATCGCGATATTTTCGTGCCCGATTTTACGCGGCGCTATCCGGGCCTTTTGATTCCGACGGTCGAGGAAAAGCGTGATGCCATACGGGCGATACTCGTAGAGGATCGCGTAACCGCTCGAATCGAGAGCTTTATCGATGAGGCAAAACGCCGCGTTGATATCGAGATCCTTATCGAAGTTTAAGCGCCAACGCTTTGCGGTTTGGCAGAGCAAAAATCATAAAATACTTAGGAGAATTAGATGACCCAACCTAATTGCTGGGGCGTGAGATCACAAATATTCGCGCTGTTGACCGTTTTCGTATTCGCTTTTAATACGCTCGCCCAGACCGCCGCCGGAACCGCTACCGCGACGATCTCGGACGCAGAGAAGTCGATCTCCGCCGAGATCACCATCGAATCGATCAAATCCGCAACAGCCACGCTGTCGGCGCCCGATATGGAGGGCCGCGGAACAATGCAGCCGGGCGGCGAAAAAGCAGCGAATTGGATCGCTGACCGATTCAAAGCTCTCGGCCTGAAGCCCCTCGGCGATAAAGGTTCTTACCTGCAAAAAGTTGATTTCAAGGAGATCGCTCCGACCGAGATGGCATTTTCGATTGGCGATCAGCAGCTCAAGCACGGCTCCGATTTTGCGTTTATTCCAATGAATAACGGCAACAAAGAGGTAAGCGGCGAAATGGTCTTTGTATCTTACGGCATCGTGGCAAAATCGATCAACCGCGACGATCTCGCCGGGCTCGACTTGCAGGGAAAGGTCGTCGTTATGCTCGAAGGCCCGCCGGCGGGCATCCCTAAAGCTGACTGGGACAAACAAGATGCGGGCCAGATCTTCTTACAAGGTGTGATGCTTAAAGGCGCGTCGGCGATCGTTTTTATCGGCCATGGCCGGGAAGAGCACGGCCCCGACGAATCCATCTCGTATTTGAGCCGCCGGCAGATCGTCTTGCCGGACGAAAAAGGATATCCCGAATATGTTCCGCCGATCATGTATGTCGGCAGTAAGGCCGCAGAAACGCTCTTTGCAAAGTCAGGAACGACCCTCAAAGACGCTCTGGCTAGTTCCGAGCTTCCGGGTTTTAAGCCGGTCAAGCTCAACCAAAAAGCTAAGATCACCGCAAAATACAAGGTGACGAAAGGTACCTCGCCGAATGTGGTCGGATATATTGAAGGTAGTGATCCAAAACTGAAAGAGGAGGCCGTGCTTTTTTCGGCGCACTATGACGCCTACGGCATCGACAACGGCAAGATCTATCCGGGTGCTGCCGACAATGCATTAGGGACTGCCGAGATGATCGCCGTTGCCGAAAGCTTCGTTAAATCCGGCTTGAAACCAAAACGTTCGATGATCTTTCTGGCTGTCACCGGCGAGGAATACGGCCTTTATGGATCAAAATACTGGTCGAAAAAGCCTACGTGGGACATAAAGAAAGTGGCCGCCAACCTCAATCTCGACGGCATCGGCTCGGAGGTTTACGGCCCGGTCAAAACGATGGTCGGCTATGGTGCTGAGCATTCGACGCTCGGAGCGATTATGGATGATGTCGCCCGTTCGATGTCGATCACTACGATACCTGATCCATTTCCCTCAGAAAAGATATTCTACCGCAGCGACCACTATTCGTTCGTAGAACGCGGTGTTCCCGCACTCATGCTGATGGGTGCCCCGGCCGGTGCGAAAGAAGTTTGGATAAAACGGATCAAGGACTGGGAAAAAACCGGCGACTATCACCAGCCCGGCGACACTATCAAGGACGACTGGGCATGGGAAGGGGCCGAAACCGTAGCCGAAATAATGGGCATCATGGGATGGCGCGTTTCCGAGTCGGCCGCGATGCCGTCATGGCTGCCGACCTCGCGTTTTGCCAAATTTGAACGCGGCAATACCAAGGAGATCCCTGAAGAGAAATAGATGCCTTGCAATTAGGTCTTTTGTAAGCGGAAGCATTTGTTTCCGCTTTTTTTGTTGTCTCAAATACAATTAGGCTTTATCATTTACTATATTTTCTTATCCATCGAAAGACGCGATGAAACTAAGAGCATTACTAATATTTGGTTTGATCGTCCTCTCGACGCTTGGCGTTTCGAGGCTTACGAATGCCGAAAAGGTAACCAATGAAACGCCGCAGACGTCAGATCCCTTGTTCCGCACGGCCTCCGCGTTCGCAGAATCGGCCAGGATCGGCGACTTTGTCTCGCAACCAAAACGTGAGGCTGCCACACCGCCAAAAGTAAAAGAGACTCAGGCGATGCCTATAAGTGGAGCTTTACCGCAAAACGGCACACGCTCCGCTGACGGAGCGATGGCCCGTTTCTCGGCGGTGTCGATGCCGGCACCGTCGCTGACGTTTAACGGCCTTTCAAACTTCGACAATATTGACGCCTTTAATCTGCTTATAATTCCTCCGGACATGACCGGTGATGTCGGGCCGAATCACTATGTGCAGATAGTCAATTCGCTCTTTCGTGTCTATGACAAGAATGGCGTGCCGAGGACATCGCCGACGCCGATCAGTACACTGTTCGCACCGCTCAACACGGTGTGTTCGACACGCAATGACGGGTTGCCGGTCGTGCTATATGATCCGCTGGCCGATCGCTGGTTGATCAGCCAGTATTGCCAGGCTTTTCCTCCGTTCAGACAGATGATCGCAGTTTCGAAAACAGGCGATCCGGCGGGGGCATATTATGCGTACGAATTTGCGATGCCGAATGTGAAGATCAACGATTTTCCCAAGTTTGGCGTCTGGCCGGACGGTTACTACATGTCAACAGAGGAATTTCTCGGCGCTGAGTATGCTGGGACAGGAATGTTCGCGTTTGACCGCACGAAAATGCTTGTTGGCGACCCGACGGTGGGTTATGTCTATTTCAGTCGCCCGTCATTTTCTACGCTTCGTTTGGGCAATATTCTCCCGTCTGACTTGGACGGTCTGCGGCCTCCTGCGATCGGTGCTCCGAATGTATTTGTGAGCTATTCCGCGACCGAATACGGCGATGCGGCCGATGCTCTTCGCCTGTTCGATTTTCGGCCAAACTTTGC
>JANLTF010000037.1:0-2513 GCA_031362825.1 Acidobacteriota bacterium
ATTTTCGCGGCCTCGAGCGTTTGTTCGTTGTCGGGCAAAAGCGTTACGGGGTCGCCGATCACTTCTAATTTTATCCAGTCAGTTTCGAGAGCTTCGCGGGCGAGGTGTGCCGTGCGGATCGCATAGTCGGCGTCATAGCAACCGGCGGTGTTGGGCAGGATCTTCATCGACGGAGCGAGATGATCAAGAAACGATTCGCTCGATCCGTCGAGCGGCACACGGTTGACCGCGACCGTCACCATCTCAGATCCCGAAGCAATATGCGCGGCCTTCATCTCGTCATACGAACGATATTTGCCCGTACCAATAATGAGGCGCGAAGTGAATGTGGTATCTGCAAGTTGAAAACTGTCCGACATAAGAGAAATTTACCACAGAGGTCACGGAGGTCACAGAGAAGAAAAGAAATTTTGGCGCAGATAGACGCGGATAACGCAGATAAGAAATAGATCGAAATTGCCTTCTCCTGATCCGCGTCATCTGCGAATATCTGCGGCAAAAATCCTATCCGCCGCCGACGAAGTGGACGACTTCTATGCGGTCGCCATCATTGACAGTTTTTTCTTGCCAGTCCACGCGACGAATGACGTGACCATTCAGTTCGATGGCGATACGCTGTTTGGCCAAAGAGAAATGTTCGAGGAGTCGGTCGAGACTGATCGTTGCGGGAATCTCTTTTGTTTCGCCGTTGAGCTTGATGTTGATCGCGGTCATGGGAACTAGAATACCAGCTACCCGCTACCCGCTACCAGCTTTCCAAGAGCGTTTCGATCAGCCCGGCGTCACGACGCGTCTTAGTTCGATCTCTTCGCCGTCGGTCATGGCTCTGATCAACAGGGCTGCTCGTCCAGCTTGGAAGTGGGGCAATTGTAAATGCACGTTGGCGAGGCCGTTGTTGTCGGTCTTGGCGTGGAAAATGACCGGGCGAAAACCTGAGCCGAGCACCTTGATCATTATTTGCGCATTGCCAACGACGCGGCGTGCGGTGCCGCGGCAGAGCATAATGTTGACCGTTCGGCGGTCGCCGCCGCTGAATTTTGAGTCGCCTAAAAGCTCGATGCTGAGCTTTTCGTTTGTTGGCCGCTCAACGCCGGAGAGTTCAGAGACGACTGCGACTGCCGTTGCGTCGATCTCGATGATCTCTTCTTCGATTATGCTTACAGCTTCGAATAACGGAGCATCGGCGAAGAAATCTTCAGCCGTGAGAATCGGTTCGTCGGCAATTTCGGGTGCGATCTCGGGCGGCACAAATGGTGGCGGCGGCGTTTGCAGCGGTTCAGTTCGGGCAAAAGCGTCAACCGGTTCGAGCAGCGGAGCATATGTAATGACGCGTTCGGCCTCAACTGTGGCGATCGGCACTGGTGCGACGGGAACGGCTGGAATTGGGATCGCCGGTTCGGTTACGACCGGCATGACCGGTGCACTCGGAGGAGCTGCTGCGGTTGCCGGTGCGGCTTTGCCGGACATTTTCTTGAGATCATCGAGGCGGCCGGCTTTTACGGCGGCGCAGATGAGTTTGTGCTGGCGGTTTAGCCGATCCGCAATGGCCGATTCTTCGAAATTGCTCGCTGACAGGTCTTCGTAGCTGACGCGTTTGCTCGCGAGGATCGTTCCGCGGTTGTAGATCAACGACACGATCAATTTCGAAGACAGACCTTTGTCTTCGGTTTGAACGTGGTACACGACACCGTCAAATTCTATATCTGTATTAAAACCAGAGATCACAATGCTAAATTTACCTTTTGTTGCGAGGAAAAGCTGCGGATTTTCGGCACATTCTTGGCGCACTTGGCCATTTAAAAGTTAACATACCGTTTTGATCACGGTCAACGAATAAATGCTGCTCATTTGGCGGCAAAGCGCTTTGTTCATCGCCTTGACACTAATAGGTGGTTAAATTACGATTTAGATTGTGCCAAAATTCTCAATCTAAGCAGTCGGGTGCAAGCCAACGTTGCATCATTTTTTCGGTCAATTTAGTCAAGTTTTAAGGTCGAGATGTCTGAATATAACGTTTTCGATTACGTACCTATTGCGATCATGTTTTTGGTCGCGGCCGGGTTTGGCCTGAGCCAACTGCTCGTCACTCAACTCATCGGCCCGCGCAAACGCACGGCGACCAAGCTGATGCCGTATGAGTGCGGCAAAGATCCCGTAGGATCGGCGCGTGACAAATTTTCGATCAAGTTTTACACGGTCGCGGTGATCTTTTTGCTGTTTGATATCGAAGTCTTGTTCATGATCCCGTTTGCTGTCGCTTTCAAGAGCCTGATGGCGGACGAAAAGGCATCGGGGATCATGTTCGGGACGATTGCGTTCATCGAGATCCTCGTATTTATCGCGACTCTGGTGGTCGGATACATATACGTTTGGAAAAAAGGCATCTTCGACTGGGGAATGCAAGCCAAAGCCGAGGCCCGCGAAGAGGCGAAACAGATGGCAAAACGCCGCCGTGCCGAGGCTGACGCGAATATGAAGCTCGCGGCATGAGTTTAGAGTGCAAGCTTTAGCTT
>JANLTF010000038.1:0-18891 GCA_031362825.1 Acidobacteriota bacterium
CACCATATGTTTGAGCGCGAGCATCGTCTTTTGGTTGAGCTAAAATCCGAACGCGGCGATAGCCGAAAACGCCGCAATGATCGAAACAGGTATCGCCAATGCAGCGATGATGGTCGAGCGAAAATTCCACAGGAAAAGGAAAACAATGATCGCCGCAAACAGGCCGCCGAGAATAAGATGTTCCTCGATCGCGGTCAGCGAATTCTGGATAAACTCCGATTGATCACGGATCAGCGCGATCTTCATATCCGGCGGCAAATTGGGAATGATGCCGGCCATTCGAGTCTTAACGTTGTTGATGACGGCGATCGTGTTGGCACCGGCCTGCTTTCGGATACCGACCGAAACGGCTGGCACACCATCGAGGGACGCCGCACTGCTGGGTTCTCCGCCGGTCTTCTCGACAGTGGCAACATCCTTGACCTTGATCGGAAATCCGTTACGCGTCGTGATAACAACGTCGCTGAACTGAGCCACCTCGGTCAGTTTGCTCATCGTTCGAACGCCTAAAGTTCGCTGCCCTTCGACAATGTTGCCGCCAGGCATTTCCTGATTCTGCCCGCGGATCGCGGCGGTCACGTCGGTCACCGGAATGTTGAACGCACGCAAACGGTCAGGATTGACGTTCACCCTGATCTGCGGCGTACGCGAGCCCCACATAAAGACTTCGCCAACACCGTCGGCACTTTCGATCCGTTTTTGGATGAGCACCTCGACCTGCTCGGTCAGCTCCATGATGTCGCGCGGAGCACTGACCGTGTACATCAGGATCGGTTGCGAATCGGGGTCGCTTTTCTGTGCAGATGGCGGCTCTGCGCTTTCGGGAAGCCGGTTGATCACCCCGCTGAGTTTTTGCTGGATCTCCTGAAAAGCAACGTCCGGGTCTTTTTCGAGATTAAAGGTGAGCGTAACGTTAGACCGCCCACGCTGTGAATTCGAACGCATTTCCTCGACGCCGGGAACTGTGTTCAATGCACCCTCGATCACGTCTGTGATCTCAGTCTCGATCTCCTCGGGCGACGCACCGGGATTGCTCGTGCTGACAGAGATGGTCGGCAGATCGATCTTAGGAAATCGGTCAACGCCAAGCGTAAAAAAACTAAATCCGCCCACCACCGTCAAGAACATGACGATCACGGTCGCGAAAACCGGACGATGAACACAAATTTCAGCCAGCCACTGCATAATACGTTAAGTCCGAAGTCCTAGGTCCAAAATCCAAAGTCCAAGAAGCTCAATGTTAAGCTACTTAAATTTACTTCCCTTAAGTTCGGATTGTTTCAAATATTTTACCAATCCAGATAGCATTCGACTCGCCTGAACAAGTTTGCTTTCAAGCTGTTCGAACGTGGCAACATCAATATATTCCTGATCCAGAGCAACATATAGTTGAGCTCGAACTTCACCACAAGACCCTTTTGCAATAGACAAAAATTGAATAAACTCCTTGTCACCATTTCGCTCAAATCCCTCAGCAATATTTGAAAGAATAGAAATCGCTGCCCTGCGAATTTGATTTACCAAGGCAAAATCTCTCGCAAATCGATCATTTCGGCTCATTGCGTAAACAAGATTTACAATCTCGCGGGAACATTTCCAAGCCTCAATATCTTCAAATCTTTCGATTCTTGCCATTTAACGAACCTTAAATTCTAAATCAACGTCAACCTCTTATTTCTTACTTCTTACTCCGCCCACATTGGACCTTGGACTTTAGACCTTGGACTAAAAACTCACCTTCGCGCCTTCGTATAATGTTTCGAGTTTGCTCGTAGCGACCGTTTCGTCGGCCTCGACACCGGTGACGATCTGAGAGAAGTCTCCTTCCTCGATCCCGAGCTGCACGACGCGGAGTTTTACGATGCCCTCCTGAACGACAAAAACGCGGTACGATTGGGTCGCCTGATCATTATAAACTGCGGTCTTTGGAACGAAAACTCCCTTGCCGCCGCCTTCGCGGTTGATGCGGACGGTAGCGAACATTCCCTGGCGGAGCGAGTTGTCGCCATTCTCGACAGTTGCTTCGATCACGGCGGAGCGCGAAACAGGATCGACCGCCGGATTTACAGCGATCACGGTGCCCGCAAACTTACGGTCTTTGTACGCATCGACCTCGACGGAAACGCCGCGGCCGACCGTAACAAAAGGAATATCGGCCTCAGCGACCTGAATTAAAACTTTGATCGGATTTGTCCGAAGAATGGTAGCGACGATGGACGAGGACGAAACAAATTCGCCAACCGCGACCGCCCGGTTGCTGATGAAACCCGAAAACGGTGCCTTGATCACCGTGTCAACGATCGCCTGTTTCGCATCTGCAACCTGAGTCTGAGCCGCCTCGACATCTGCCTTGGCACTCGCGATCGCCTGATTGTTCTGCTTCGCGGTATTTACGGTTCCCTCGAGTTGTTGTTTAGCGACATTCGCACGCGATCTAGCCGTATCTCTCGCGGTTTTATATTGTTCGTATGTGATCATCGCGACATCGCCGGTTTCGGTTAGTTCGCGATAACGCTTTTCGTTCGCCTCTGCCTGTTTCAGCTCGGCGAGAGTCTGCTCATAATTAGCATTTGCCGCCCGAACCTCAGGGATCGTCGTAGCATTAAAGGAACCGTTGCGGCCAAGCCCGAGCCTTGCCTCTGCCTGAAGCACCGAAGCCTGAGCACGCTTGACGCCTGCCGTTGCGGTCGCAAGCTGCAAACGGGCATCTCTATCATCGATACGTGCAATGATCGCTCCAGTCCCAACAAACTGGCCGACATTGACCGCAATATCGGCGATCTTTCCCGCCGTCTTCGGAGCAATGTCCGACGATTCCTCGGCCGTCAAACTGCCCGTCGCCTGAATTACTGCCGCCACATCCCGCGACTCGCTTTTTGAAACAGTGATCGGTAGCGGTGCGTCGCCGGCGTTCGCGTCCGAGTTCGTATTGGCTCGCTTATTGGCACCCGAGCCTGATCCGCAGGCCATCATTCCTGCAAGAGCAAGAGCGCAAAATACTGATCTAATAAGGTAATTCCTCATAGTAGATTCGTCTAAGTTTGTATTTTATAACAATTAGCTGTGCCGCCGAACAACGGGTTTGTAAACTTTTGTCAATATACGTCAGCAAGGCCCGTTTCGACGTTTTGTCGGCGTGGTGTTAAAATATAATGTAATAGTTGAGGTCAAACAGACATTTTATGCAGGAAATTACAGCGACAGAACTAAAAGCCCAAATGGATGCAGGTGCCGACATTCAGCTCATCGACGTCCGCCAACCCGACGAATACGCCTTCGCCAAGATCGAAGGTGCCAAACTCATCCCGCTCGGCGAGATCATCAGCCGCATGGGCGAACTCGACCAGGCCCGCGAAACCGTCGTCCACTGCAAAATGGGCGGCCGCTCGGCCCGTGCCATCGAAGCCATGCAGCGCAGCGGTTACACCGGAACCCTAAAAAACCTAGTCGGCGGCATCACCGCCTGGTCAAACGACGTCGATCCGAGCGTGCCGAAGTATTAAGTTGTTTTAGTTGAAATACCATTAAGAGTGGATCGCAATCTATTTCTTTCGAAATACTCTGTAGAAGTCGCGTGCGCTATGAATCACTCGTGCAACCTCTATTTCTTCAGGACGCTCGTAGTAAAAGATGAGAACCTTGGGAAAGTCTTGGACGAACCACATCCTGATTCCTTGGTGTCCTTTGATATTTTGCAGAGTGCCGATTTTGGGTGTGCGTTTAATAAAGTCGATCGACTCTTCAACGGCGTTAGTAAATCGAATCGCGATTTCGAGATCATCCTGCGCTATATATTCAGCAGTTTCATAAATGTCGATAATCGCTAGATGTCTTTTTGTCGCCTTCACACTACTTTAGTTTTGCTCGTGCCTCAAATCTTTCAGTAAGCGTCTTCCGGATATCTTCAAAATCCGATTTGATCAAAGGTGTCGCAGGCCCACTGTTTATTCCTTCGAGCAACAATTCTTCTAATCTCCTTTCATTCCGTTCGGTCAAACGGCCACGGACGAGATCACGGAAAAACTCGCTGGTGTTGCCATAACCTTCGGCCTCTACGATTTCGTCGACATCGCTTTTCATCGATTTTGGCATCGAAATGTTAACTGTTGTGTTTTCCATAGCTATTTCCTCACAGCCAGCATAATTCGGTTTGGCAATAGATGTCAATAGATGTCAATAGATTTTATTCATTCCTTAAATCGATCCCCTCCGCCAGCCTCACGATCTTCATATTTTCGGTGACGGTGGTGCGGCAGGACATGACGGCTTTTTCTTTGTCGCCGTTTTGGAGCCAGACCTGGCAGTTGATGCATTCGCCGTTCCAGCAGAATTCGCCGTAGGATATATTTTCCATCGCGAGAAACTGAAAACACCTGAGCAGCGAATTGTTCTCCGGGACCATTCGTTTTTCACCGAGAATATTGATTTCGATCAGCTTTTCGTAGGGTGCAAATATGTCTAGGTGTTCCATAAAAAATACTTGTAGCAAATCGGCTTGGCGCGCCGCTTTCGCGACTAGATTATCTTATTCAAAAGGTGTAATTTTAAGCAATGTCGATAGTATTGTATACCAAACCGGACTGTCCGTATTGCCAAAAGGCGCGTGACCATTATAACGAGCACGGCATCGCGTTCACTGATTACGACGCCCAGAATGATAAACAGCGTCAGGATGAAATGCTCGAATTCTCCGGCGGCGACCTGACCGTTCCGTGTTTGGTTATAGACGGAGCCTATGTCGGCTCGGGCTGGGGCGACCCGCCGCGTGGCTGAACGATCCACATTGATTGAGCGGCAGTTTGCCGGTCGTGAACATTTTGGATTTTAGATTTTGGATTTTGGATTTCGGCGCATAGAATAATTTTTCAAATCGGGAATGAGGGATTGAGTTTTGGATTCGGTAATCCAAAATCGGCAATCTAAAATCCCCAATCCTTATGGTTGGTTCGCAAATTAACCAATACAAGATCCTCGAAAAGATCGGCTCGGGCGGCCAGGGGACGGTTTACAAGGCTCTCGACACCAAGCTCAACCGCACTGCCGTCATCAAGGTCCTCCCGCCGGAACTGACGCAAAAGACCGCTAATTTCAAGCGTTTCGAACGCGAAGCCCAGCTTTGCTCACAGCTCGACCATCCGAATATCTGCACGATCTACGATTTTCACAGCGACGACGGCGTGTTTTACATCGCAATGCAGTACGTCGAGGGCAAGAATGTGCGCCAACTCGTCGCGGGCCGGCCGTTGGAATTAAAGAGCGCGTTGTCGATCGCCATTCAGGTGACTGACGCCCTCGCTTACGCACATTCCAAAAACATCATCCATCGCGATATCAAGGCCGGAAATATCATGGTCTCTGCGAGCGGACAGGCGAAGATCCTCGATTTTGGCCTCGCTAAGCTTCTCGAAGACGAGCAAGCCGACCAAGGCTCGGGCGACCGCCACGACATTACCGAACTCGGAATCCCTTACGGCACAGCGACTTACGCCGCACCGGAACAGGCCAAAGGCGAACGTGCCGACCACCGCAGTGACATCTTTTCGACCGGCGTTTTGATCTACGAAATGCTCACCGGAATTTGGGCGTTTCAGGGAAAAACGGTGATCGATGTGCGGCATCAGGTACTCTACGGCACGCCGAAATTGCTCGCCGACCAGCGTAAGGAAGCTCTGCCCGCACAACTCCAGCAGATCGTTGACAAAGCACTCGCCAAAGATCCGAAGGATCGTTATCAAAAGATCGCGACGATGCGCGACGAGCTCCGATCGGTATTGCAGCAGATCGCCGGTGCGCAGGTTATGCCCGGCGACACGTACACGCCCGGCCACGCCGATGGCGGAGCCGTCAAACGCGTGCTCAATTGGTTCACGGGCAAATCGGTGCCCGAGGCGACCTCGGTCGGCAGCGTTCCGCAACAGACGAGCACGCCTTCTTTCTCACCCGACATCTCGATGACGGCGACCGGCGTTGAGAAAAAGAGCGTTGCGATATTACCGTTCCAAAATATGAGCGGCGATCCGGCCTCCGCGTTCTACGAATTCGCCCTCGCGGACGCCGTCATTACGGAGCTTGCTCAGATCCGCTCGATCATCGTGCGGCCGAGCAGCGTGATCGCAAAATATCAAGGCAAGGCCGTCGATCCGCGCGAAGCGGGCAAAGAATTACGCGTCCACGCCGTGCTTTCGGCGGGATTCTTGCGGGCAGGCGAAAAGCTGCGCGTCACGGCCCAGTTGCTTGACGTCGTCAGCGGCGACATTCTCTGGTCGGATCGCATCGACGCCGAAGGCAGCGATATTCTCGCGCTACAGGACGGTATCGCGACAAAGATCCTCGAAGGCCTGCGGCTCGAACTCACCGACATCGAGGCCGAAAAACTCGGCAAACGCGCCACCGACAACGCCGAAGCATGGGAAGAATATCTCCGTGGCCGCGACAATTTTGGCCGCTTCATCTTCCGCACCATCGACGCCGACGATTGTGACGCCGCGATGGCGAATTTCAAACGCGCCATCGAACTCGACCCGCATTTCGCCCTAGCCTACAGCGGCCTCGGGGCCTGCTACGCGAACCGCGTTTTCAAAGGCCTCGGCGAACCAGAAGATTACACCTACGCCGAAGCAGCGTTTTCGAAAGCCTTTTTCTACGATCAAAATGTCGTCGAGGCCCGCGTGCTGATGGTCATGATCTACATGGCCCGCGGCGAGAAGAAGAAGGCGAGATCGGAGATCGAACTGCTGCAAAGGCAGTTCCCGAATGACGCCGCTCTGTATTTTGTAAAAGGTGTCATGCACCGCCTCGCCGGCGAGTACGACGAATCGCTCAAGGCATTTGAAAAGCTAAAGCGGCTAGATCCGGCGGCCCGTGCCGTCGCAGCCTATAATCGTGCCCGCATCTTCATCTACAAACGCGAATTCGACCGTGCTAACGAGGAACTCGACAAAGGATTTAAGGTTGAGCCCAACCATCCGATGCTGCGGATCTTTCGCTCGGGCGTGCTCTATTACACCGGCCATCACGAAGAGTCTCTCAAAATGATCGCGGGCGTTCTCAAGGATAATCCGCGGATGGACGGCATCCGTCCGCTCTACGCGTTGTTCCTCGCGGGCAGCGGGAACCCCGATGAAGCTAAAAAACAGCTCACCGACGACGCCCTGTCTCTCGCTCGTGCCGACCACGACATGGCGTATTGGGTCGGTTCGACCTACGCCGTTCTGGGCGACAAAGATCTC
The DNA here is from genome assembly GCA_031362825.1 of Acidobacteriota bacterium. Taxonomy (GTDB): domain Bacteria; phylum Acidobacteriota; class Blastocatellia; order Pyrinomonadales; family Pyrinomonadaceae; genus OLB17. Next base: position 7,230 of record JANLTF010000038.1, read on the forward strand.
GCATTCAAATGGCTAAACAAGGCCATCAAACTCGGCAACCAAAACCGCCCACATTTCGAAAACGACATCAACCTCGGCACCATTCGCGACGACGAACGCTGGCAAGACCTGCTGGAAAAAATGAACACCAGCGACTAGGCCCAACCGACGGCCATCATATGGTGATATTTCGCTTCTGGCAAACTCCAAGCCTCCTTGAACGTCGCCCAATCGTTGAGCCAGCCCTTCTTCTTGCTATAGTTCCAATTTGTCATAAAGACATGTGTGTCCGAATAGGCATAGACAACAACAAAATGCCCGAGCATTTCCTCACTATTTACACGCTGCGGCTTTCTGAGATCGACGAACAGCGTACACGGGCGTCCTTGCGAGACATAGGTCTTTAGCTTTTCTATCATAACCGCTTCGCCCAATTCGTTGCTTCGGCCCGACCATGTTTTCAAGCCATATTCCTCCATCGTCTTTACCGTAAAGCGAAATGACGTGCCGCGTTCGCCGCCATCGGGCGGATGCGTCGAATAGATCTTGTCGGTGATAGCATCGCCGGACAGGCCGGCCGGAGCGAGTTTATTAAAATTGACGACCGTCGCACACGCAGCCTGTGCGCAAGTGTTCATCGGCGACGTCGGCGTATTTGTAAACTGCAGCAGGCTCACTCCGACTGCGTTACTAGGTTTATCGAGCCATGCGGTGTCACGGGTGCGCGGCTTCGGCGTTCCCGATTTCTGAAGGGACGCGATGTCAAATTTGTCGTCGAGAAATGACTGATGCCGGGTGATCTCGCGAAAAGGCGTTCCGCCCAAAACTTTTGGCGGCGCCAATGCGTCGTCCGGCGGTGCCGCGAATGTACTGAACGATTCGGCACCGGTTAGGCCGATCGCCAAACCGGAAATTGCGAGACGGCGAAACAATTCCCGTCTCGTGATCTTCCCAAAAACGCTCGTAACGATCTCATTTTCATTTTTCATAATTTACTCCTGATCTAATTATTTCTTTCCCGGCCGGATCCCCGAAAGGCTCCCGCCGTCGCCATATAGGACGAACGCGGCCCAAAATAGCGGGTGTTTTGTGCGGCCATCCCGCAAAAGCTTTAGCTGTGCCGCCCGCATGGCAGTCGAACGTGTCTGCCCGGCAGCCAGATTCTTATAAAACGCGACCATCAGTTCCCGAGTCGCAAAATCATCTACGGACCACAGGCTCGCCGCGACCGTACTCGTTTTCGTGCGAAACGCCTCGATAAAAACGCCCACCTCGGTTCCCGACACACCGCCAAGGGCCGTCTCGCACGCAGACAGCACGATCATATCGCTATTCTGGAGCGGAAGCGCATAGATCTCGCCGTAGCTCAGATCGGGATCGCTAATATTCGGAAGACGCGCGAGTTGTATCGTACTGGATTCGAGCGGATTTCGAATATGGCCATGCGTGGCGAAATGCAGTATTTTAGCCGAGGTCAGCTTAAAAAGCTCTGCTTTCGTCGCCTTTTCCTTGGTAAAAAGCTGTGAACGTGGAAAGACACCTTGGATGGCCTTAACTTCCTCGAAGGCACCGTCGAGATTCGCCTCGGTCGGGTCGCCGAAAGCAACGAGCGAACCGCCCGGCGACGATTGTGACGGCACTGTGATCAGATCGCCGGCGGTCAGAAACATCAGGTCGTGTTTTTCCAGCAGATATTTGCCGTCACTCGATGAAACAAGAGCCGAAAATGGCAGCAGGAACAGTTCCGCATTCGGAATGATCTTAAGCGTCGCGGCATCCGCGATCAGGTCGTTTACGGGTTCGATCAGCTTTTGATTCAGTATCGAAAGCGAACGTTTCAGCGGTGCAAGTTGCTTCTTGTAGTGCTCACTCTGGTCATCGGTACGCAGATCGGCTCTTGCCTTTTCAGTCGCAAATCCCGTATCCGCGTCGGACGACAGTTCATAAAAATCTTCGCTAAATGATTTCAGCGATTCGCGCGTCGTGGCGACAAGAGATCGAAGGTCATTTTGAGTCACCTGTACGGTCCGAACAGCAACTGCACCACGCCGAACGACAAAGATATACAGCCTTTCCGGCGTCACCAAATACGAAACGATCGCCTCGGTCGGTGAGATCGTTGCCTGTAATTTGAGCAGATCGGTCGGCCGGACGGTGAATCGCAGGTTCGGCTGCTCGACCTCGAGCCGCTTGATCGCAAGGGCGTAATCCTGACGTGCGGTGCCGATCGCGTTCGCTAAACTTGCCTTTTTTACTTGGTCTCCGGCCGGGGCACCGCGTGTGTTGTTGAGGTTTTCGCTGGCCGCCTGCTCGCGGCGTTCGGCCAGATTTATTGCCAGCAGGGCGTCTCCGCCCTTTCCGGCGAGCTTTATTTCGCCTTTGGGGACAGTGTCGATCAGGTCGCTGCGTTGGGCTCGTGTGGCGTATTGCAGAGCCTCTTCGGCACGGCCCTGTTTCACGAGCAGATCGACAAGACGCTGATAAATGGCAGTGATGTCGTTTCGGTTGGCGTACGATTCGGAATCGGCTGACGACGCGAAGCTCGCCCTGATCGATTCAGCAACCGAGATCGCCTCTTTGTAAGCAGCTTCGGCCTCCTTTGCCTTTCCGGCTCGTTCGTATGCCGCACCGAGCGAACTTAGGGCTCGTACGAGAAACGGGCCTGATTCAGTTTGACGATAGCTCTCGATCGCGGTTCGATAACCGGTGATCGCCTGTTCGATCGCAAGAGATGTTGGCTCCTTAGTACGTGCCAGCAGAACATCGGCCTCAACTTCATTAGCCTCAGCCAGAATGTCGTCGAGCGATAACTGCAATGCCGCCGCTTTTGCCTGACGGGCGAATTTGAGCGCCGCATCCGTTTGCTTTGCGGCGAGCTCGATGCGGCTCGACTGCATCAGCGCAAAGGCGATACCGCTTTCCTGATGGAGCCGCGAGCGTATCCGCATCGCCTCGCGAATATTCGCCCGTGCCTCGTCAAACTTCCCTCGATCGCTGTAAATAATGGCCAAACGTGAACGCAGTCCTGCGACTGCTCCCGACGGGCTGCCGCCGGAGATCTGGCTGAAAAGATCGGCGGCTTGGATGTAGTTTTTCACCGCTCCTTCCTCATCGCCCTTTGCCTCGAGAAACCGGCCCCGAACACGCGCCGTATTCGCCTCGACCGCTGCCCTGCTCACGATATGGATCGGCCTATACTCGTCATCCGAATCCTTCTCGGCCTGTTTCATTTGATCGATTATCTTCTGAACCTCGTCAAATGCTCCGCTCGCGAGGCCGTATTTGCCTTGCGACGAACGGATCTGTGCGATATTCATCAGGGCCTGCGTCAGCGTGGAACGCACGACCGAGCGCTCCAGGCCGAGAGCCTGTTTTAACGTAATCGAAGCGTCGGGTTTAACTACTACAGGTTCCGCATTTACCTTGCGCGTCAGTTCGGCGATCTGCTGAAAGGCATCGAGGGCCGCGTCAAGATCGCCCAGATACCACTTTGCCTGAGCCACGTAGCTTATCGAAAAGTACTCTTTCTTTCCGGCCTTTTGCCGCAGCTCAAGAGCCTTTTGATATAGCTCGAATGCCTTTTCGTTGTTGCCGTTCTCGAATTCGAGCTGGCCGAGCTTTTCAATTGATTCAGCCTCGCCGCTCAGGTTCGATTCGGCCCGCGAGATCTCACCGAGACGCTCGAGGCTCTGCCGGTGAACGGCCGTGTCACCCGCAATTTCGGCCTCCGAGATCACGGTCGAAAGCACTGCGGAAACCAGTGTCCGCCCGATATTGACCCGGATCGGGCGCGCGGCCGGATCCGGGTCTTTTTCAAAATTCGCGAGTTGCCGTTCAGCGTCTTCGAGATCCGCTTTCGCCCGGACGTATGCACTGGCATGATACTTTTTCAGCATCTCGTCGGCGTCAACGAACGCCTTTGTCGCGAGTTCATATTCGCCATTTGAAAACCTGATCTCGCCGACATGGTTGAAAAGCGATGCGATTTGCTGGAGCAGGCCTTCGCGTACCTCAGCGGCCAGCGTGACGTCAGAGAGCTTCGCCTTTCGCTCCAAAATTTCGCGTTCAATGTTTGCGGCATCGGCCTTCTCTTGTGCGAAAACGCCAAGAGACGCTGCGATGCCGCACATGAAAACAAAGGCGCAAATCGAAAGTTGAAGTGAGAGAGTTCTCCTATCTTTAATTCCCATGAGTCTTACATTGCGAAGCTCCATTCAGCCCGGAGCCACATTTACTAATTACTTCCAGACGACGGCAAACATCTCTGCCGTACCGTGAACTTTGGCTAGCTGGCCTTCATTCCAGACACCGCCCCATGCCTTTCTAAGCTCGGCCCAAGTCATCTTGTTTCCGGGAAAATTCGTGACATAAACGCCTGAGGCATCGTAACCATAGGCAGTGACCCAATGGCCGGTGTACCAACCGTAACCATATTGTGCCAATGTGCCTGTATCGAGCATAATGACCGCGGGCCATTTCATGTCGAGAAACCTCTTCAATTCCGCTTCTCCCTTAAGCCATGAGTATTTGATCCCTTGATTCTTGTAACCATCCATTCCATAACTAAGCTGCCTCCAATCGGAGCCAAGCGAACCAGCATAAGGAATCATTCCGCCGATAATTATTTTCGGAGGCGCGTACGCATAGACGCTCGTCGCCAACCCTGCCTGATTGGTTGCCCCGAATACGCTCTCCAATCCCACGGTCCACATCGCTGTGGAGATCGCAGCTTGCCCACATGAATTTTTTGTGGTCGCGAAATCCTGGTTAACAAACTGGTAAATATTGCACCTGCCACGGTACGACTGAGAACCGCAGTTTCCGGTTACCGTCTCCCCTCTTGTTCGGCCAGATGGCATTTTCTTTGCCATCGACGGACTTTCAACCTTTTCCAAATTAATCGCGAGTTGTTTATCCATTACCTCTTTCGACTCTGTTGGTTTGTCATAGTCCGGCATTTCAAAAGCTTTACCCAAGACCGTTGGCTCAGGCCTTTTCTTATCTTTTTGCGCGACGATGCTTGTTGGTGCGAAAAAGGAAAAAAACAGTGCCGCCATCAATGCGGGCAACGTCAACATCATTTTTTTATGGTTATTCATTTTCATTTATCTCCATTACCTATCCTCATTCCAATCATTTCCAACTGACGGCCGCACGGCCAGAAGTTCCATTGCCCACCGCCAGTGTTCCCTTTCTGAAAGAGTCGTTCAATTGCGCCCAGCTCATCCTATTATTAGGAAAACTTGAGACATAAATATTACTCAAATCGTATCCAAAAGCAACGACCCAATGCCCGGTCGAGCATTTATATTCGGGAAACCAAGCTGTGAACGCTCGGGCGTTAAAGACGAACACGAAGTAGTTTTCAGAATATTTTTCGTTTTAATTTCCTCGCTACTGAGTCATATCATATTTCCTATCAATTAGTGCGACAAAACTCGAAAAAATGGCTCAAAAAAATTGAGATTAAAATAAAGCGGTCACGTTCGACGGCCTTAGCTAACGACGGGAACGAAAAATCGCCCCGCTCGCCGTGAGAGACAATTTGGATGGTTGCTTCTCCAACGGCGGTCGGACGGGATGTGGGGCGGCCTGCGTTATTGGCTCCTTTCGCCGCCGGCCGCTGCCTCCGCCACCATTTCTCCCGCCGCCTGTGCAGTAATTTGTGATCAGGCCGGTGATTCGTCGATTTGATTCGGCAGGTGATTATCCGTCGATTATGGAGGAGCGGATTTTCGGGCGAAAACGCCCTTTGGTAACGCGATTTTTCGCGCGGCACCAAGGCCCAAAATCTTGTTACCAAGGCCCATTTTCGGGGTTACCAAGCCTCAGAAACGCGTTACCAAGCCCCGAAAACGCGTTACCAAACCGCCTTTTTTGCTCGTTTTTCTCAAATTTGTTGATAAAATTGTGGTACGTACCACAATTTGACCCCGAAAAATCCCGACACATAAAAAAACACATTTGGTTCACCACAAAAACGTATTAGATCAGGCCTTTTTGGATGAGCAGCTCGGCGTTGAGAATTGCCGAACCCGCGGCTCCGCGAACTGTGTTGTGGCTAAGGCTGACGAAGCGATAGTCGAAAATGTTATCGGGAAAGACGCGGCCTACGGTGATAGTCATGCCGTTCCCGGCGTCACGGTCGAGACGTGTCTGCGGACGCGAAGGCTCGTCGGTGACCTCCAGAAAGTGTTCAGGCGACGAATGGAGATCAAGTGACGGGAATTCGCGCATAGCGGCAACCACGCCTTCGAGGGTCGCTTTTTCTTTCAGATCGACCCGGACCGAGACCATGTGGCCGTCGATCACATTCACGCGAAAGCACTGTGCCGACACGGTGAAATCAGCCTTTTCGATCACGCCGTTCTTCAGCGTACCCAATATTTTCTGCGCTTCGATCTCGACCTTTGGCTCTTCGCCGGCGATGTACGGAATGACGTTGTCAATGATATCCAGCGACGCAACGCCCGGATAACCGGCCCCGGAGATCGCCTGGAACGTGGTAAGCACGACCGATTCGACGCCGAACGCCCGATGCAAAGCAGCCAGCGGCGGTGCGAATGAGATCACCGCACAGTTCGGATTGGTGACGATAAATCCTTTCGTAAAACCGCGATTCGCCTTTTGTTTCTCGATCAACCCGACGTGGTCATGATTGATCTCGGCGATCAGCAGCGGCACGTCCTCGTCCATTCGATAGACCGATGAATTAGAGATGACCGGATAACCCGCACGGGCGAACGCCTCCTCAGTTTCACGTGCCACATTCCCCGGCAAACTCGAGAACACTATGTCGCAATCAAGCGGCGGCTCGATCGGTTGGACGACGATATCACGCACGCTCGCCGGTATCTGGCCCGGCAACTTCCACGCACACGCCTCAGCGTAAGGCTTCCCTGCCGAACGGTCCGAGGCCGCCATCGCCGTGATCTCAAACTGTGGATGACCATCGAGAAGCTGCGCAAAACGCTGCCCGACGGTCCCCGTCGCTCCTAATATTCCTACGCGATACTTTCTGCTCATATGATAAGGAAAATAACAAGTCTAGTTGAGCAACCGAAAAAAGAAAAGCACTAATGTATTTCGTTGAAGTTGCAACGAAAAGGTTGAAAATATGACAGCATGCTCTGGCCTTATTCGACGCCGGCAAAGCCTATTCTATGCTTGCCAAAAAAGCAAAACGACCAGCTATTAGGAACCGAATCCTTTAACTCGCTCCGTCACAGTTTCCAGATCCTCAGTGAAATGCAGCAAGCCGGAACCCTGCCCGTGATCTATGCGGATCGTCCGTGTATTGTTTCAATTGAACCAGGGCGGTGTGGCAGAGATTAGCAGGCTTATATACAACTACTGCCCTGCAAACAATTACGATATCCCTTCCACAAACGAGCGAGGAAGAACATTTACTACAAATAAAGGCCTCAAGAAGAGGCCTTCATCCGTGTCAAACCGATTTTTCCGGCTTGTTAATAGCTTCAAGTCAAGATTTCTGTCAGCGACGGTGTGCGACCGCCGATAACTCCTAATTCAACCGGGCATTTATGAGACCTGCGCTGTCGGTGCCTATCAGACTCGATATTGATGGTCGTAATGTGCTGCCGTCCAATCCGATCAGGTTTCCGCCTGCGGTCGGTAAAATATTACCACCACCGGCCGCGACCATGTTACCGCCACCGGCTGCAACCATATTGCCCCCTCCTGCCGCGACCATTTGATACCCGCCCAGCGTTGCTGAGCCGCCGCTATTTATGTGACTCTTGACTCGCTCAAACGCGGCCACTTTGCGGTTGTATGCATCCCTTTCCGACCGGGGCGAAAAGGTTGATGCCGGCGCCCGAGGCCTGAGCGATTCAACGGGCACGGAGGCGCCGAAATTGAATTTTTCGTTCCAGCCCGGGTTGCCAAAGCCGCAAGGCCAAACGATCAACCGGCCCCCCTCTCGGTCGTTGCCTCCTTCAATATTGAGACAAACGTCGGTGTTCAAAGCATTCTGGATCTGGCCTGTCTTGCCTATAAACCACTGGCGGCTGGTCCCATTTGTGAGGGTACCGTCCTCACACTTGATCAACCTGAGATACATCCCGGCTCCTCTTACACTTGTTCCCCTGCTGATACCGTGGTCAAAGCAATATTTGTCCGAAGTACGGATATAACCGTTAGTTATGACGTATTGGAAGGGACCGCCGCTCGTACATTTGTAGACGTACATGAAACGGTTACCGTCCGGCATGATGCAGTTATTGCCAGGTGTCAGCATCGCAAGCCTATTCTCCTGAGCGTCGGCAGGCGAAGCGCCCATAAACATGACCCCTAACATAATGGCGGTCAGCAACAGTAATTTAGTGTTCTTCATCTTTTGTCTCCTTACGACTTATTTGTCCAAATATGGTTATGCAGGGCCTAAGCTGCCCTTATCTTGTACATGCGACAAAATAAACAAAAACGGCTCAAAAAACTTTGAGCCGCAACGAAAAAAAATTTGTAGTAATTACCTAAGCCATTGAAATTGCCTCTTTCATTCGTTTTACTCCCTCGGACATTTTCTCCTCGGTATTGCAGAACGAGATGCGAAGAAAGCCCTTCGCTTCCCGGCCAAAGGCAACGCCTGGCACAGTCACGACACGGTTTTGCAGGCATTTTTCGGCGATTTCAATGTCGTCTCCTAAGCTACGTACATCGAGCATTGTATAAAACGCACCTTCTGGTGATGTCGCGTGCAGGCCCATTTCCGTTTCAAAAAGATCGACCAGAAACTCGCCGCGTTTTCTGTAAACGTCACGAGCGTGTTGTTTCGCCGCTTCGGCCTCGGGCGACCAGCCGAGAAGTGATGCTTTCTGTGTGATCGTTGAAGTACAAACCGTCGTAAAACCGTGGAGAACCTGAATTGCGTCGATCATCTGCGGATCGCTGCATGCCGCCCAGCCGAGTCGCCAGCCGGTCATCGACAGAGATTTTGAAAGGCCGCTGACAATGATCGTCTTGCCATAAAATTCCGAAGCCGAATGCGGACGCTCGCCGAAATAAAGGTCGCTGTAGATCTCGTCCGAGATCAGCCAAATGCCGGTGCCGTCGAGTGCTTCAGCGATATCGCGGAGATTCTGCTCGGTCAGTATCTTGCCTGTTGGATTCGAAGGTGAGATGACGACTGCCGCCTTTGTCTTCTCGGTGATCTGAGATCTGAAATGTTCAATATCAAAACCGAAATCCTGATCCGCAGGCATTTTGTAATAGACCGGCACGCCCTGAGCGATGCGAGTACAAGCGTCGTAAGCCGGAAAGCTCGGATCAGGCAACAGCACTTCGTCTCCCTCATCGACCACGCACATAAATGCGTCGGTCATCGCTTCCTGCGAACCGCATGTCACGACAACGCCCGTCCGCGGCAGATTTAGATGCGGATATTGCTCAGCGATCAGGTCACGCAAGGCCGGAATTCCGGGATGCGAGGTGTAGCCGTTCTGTTCATCGCGGCTGATGCGGGCCGCCTCGTCACGCAAAAACTGTGGCGTCGGCAGATCAGGTTCGCCGAGGCCAAAATTGACACTATCCGGCAACGCCCGTTCAAAAAACTGACGAATAAGCGTCGGCTGTAGGCCGCGCATTCGTCGCGGTAAGGTAAAACCTGTGGTCTTCTGTGCCGGCATCATTGCTTACTTTTCTTCCTCAATACCTTCGTCTTCCAACTCCTCGCGGATCTCGCCGACCTCGACGTTAAATTCGCCTTCGGCTTGAGCGAGCGGGTCGGCGTTTATCACTCCGGCAAGCGTCTCGATCTCGCCGATGATCTTTTGACCAAGGCCGGTGATGTTCTCTTTGAATGTATGTTTATGTTCTGTTTCGTTTTCGGCCATGTTTGGTTCCTCTGTGACTATCTTAGCCAATTTAGCTGCCAGATTAAACTTCGCCCTTATCAATGGGCGGCAAAATCAATGAAGCCGCTTCGCGGATCGGCTGAGAGCAATCGAACGTTGACCTTTTGTCCGACGCTTAGTCCCTGCTCACCTTGCTCGATGCGACCGTCGACCGGCGGTCTTAGAATTCTGGCAAACGTTCCGCTTTGGTTAATTCCGGTAACGATTGCTTCGAAATTCTCGCCAACGTGCCGCTGCATGACGGTAGCGGCGACGATCTTTCGCATCTTTCGCTCGACCCTGCGCGCGGCCTTTTCCTGATCGTTGCAATGCGTGGCGATGGACTCGATCTCATCGGCCGAATATGGCGACGGCTGGCCCGAGATCACAGCCTTTACAAGCCTCTGCACGACAATGTCGGTAAATCGGCGATTCGGCGCCGTCGAATGAGCATAATCACGAACCGCGAGGCCGAAATGTCCGCCGGTGTCCTCGCCCGGGCGTTCGACGACATATTCACCACTGCCGATGAGTTTGACGATGGAAAGCGAAAGATCGGGAAAATGTTCAGGGTCGGCGACACGGCGTTTTGCGAGAAATTCGGCGAGTGTCGGTTGATCGGGCTCGGCCGGCAGATGCTCGCCGTATTCGGCGGCGATGCGAACAATGCCATCCCAACGTGCCGGTGTTTTGACGACGCGTCTAAGAGAAACGGAGCCGTTAGCTTCGAGAAACTCGGCCATCTCGACGTTGGCGGCGACCATGAAATTTTCGATCAGCTTACGAGCAGAGTTTGGCTGCACGGAAACAATGCCTTTGACCTCGCCGTTTTCCATCACGGCCGAAGATTCGATCGATTCGAATTCGAGCGCTCCCTTTGTCCTTCGATATGCTGCGAGCCGTTTTGCGGCCTCACGCTGGAGTTCAAGCTGTTCTTTGAGGGCCTGATCTTGCCGCAATTCCTCGGGCATCTCGCCGCCCGAGTCGAACCATTCGCCGATCTCCTCGTACGAAAATTTTGCGTGATTGTGAATGAAGGCTCTAAAAAATGTACTTTCGGGAACATCGCCGTTCTCTTTGACCGTCATGTCCGCGACGACGGCGAGGCGGTCGACACCTTCGTTGAGCGAGGTAATATCGGTCGAAAGTTCCTCGGGAAGCATCGGAAAGATCTTGGTCTCGGTGTAAACGGTGACCGTATTTTGCGCAGCGTGCATATCGATCGGCGAATACAACTGCACGAGCGAATCGACATCGGCGATACCAACAAGTACGCGAATATCTCCGTTCGGCAGACGCTCGGCCCATTCGACCTGATCGAGGTCGCGCGATGTTCGATTGTCGATCGACGACCACAAGAGGTCTCGAAGATCTCGTACAGACGGATCTGCGGGGGCATCGGCCAGTTCGCGGATCTGATCCAATTGATCGAAAACCTCGCGGGAAAATTCCGGCTCAAAACCGTTGTCGAGCATCGTTTGGTGTGCACGCTGCGTCAGCCAGTTGCTTTTTTGGTTATCACTCATTTTTCGTCTGTCTGCTCCCATCCGTCGCTCGTTTGATTAAACACCTTATGTTCCGCATAGACGAAGCCGGTTTCGAGCGATCGGCATTCCAGCCGCTCGACGTGGAGTCGGGGATGTTCAAATTCGAGCACATTGAACGAGTTAACCTCGCCCCGAACGCGAACCGATGTCGCGGTCCCGGCCTGAATGACCAACGCGGTCCGGCCGTTTTCGAGTTTATATCTCTTCGCGGTCGTTTCAATATTACTCACATGCAGGTGTCCCGACAAAAATACATCGCCGCCGCAATCCGAAATACGCGGC
>JANLTF010000066.1:0-21579 GCA_031362825.1 Acidobacteriota bacterium
GGGTGTTGGTGTCGGCGGCGAAGCGGCACTCATAGTTTACGGCTCGAACGAATCGATCTTGACGCAGCGGCCTGAGGTTCGGCCGATCGCTGGAACGGCGGATCGGATCGTATTTGGCGATCTTGATATCGCTCAGGGCGAGGATATTGTCGCGTCGTCGGGCTCGCGAATTCTTGTTTTGCAGGGCCGTGGTTCGGGTATCGATATGATCGAACTGCCGTTCCGTTCAAGAGATATTGCGGTCGGTGAATTTATTTGGGACCGCGATTCGCGGCCCGAGATCGCGGTTGTTGGCGACGACGGCACGACACGTGTGATCGCAAACGGTCGGCTTGATACGCGTTCGTTTACGGAATCCGAAGTGCTTGCAAAACGGCGACTTGCGGCCGGTATTCGCAATGGCGAAATAACCGCTCCGGCGGCGAAAGTGAGAGCGGCCGATTGGCGTGTTGCCGAAGAGGTTGCTTCAAGTGGAACGTTTATAAACGGTGCCCGCATCTCGACGCAGCCTTCGGACGACCTGATCGTGACGGGCGGCGATATCGATGTTATTACACGTGATAAAACAGCACAGCGGTCGGCGACGAGGCTTTCCCCGTCGGGCGAGACGGTTGCTATTCTGCCGATGCGCCTGAGCGTGATGGGCGTTCCGGGAATGGTCCTGCTGCAAGAGAACAAGATCGAGCCGAGCATCGTGATGGCAGCTCCGCAGGCGACATTTACGGTAGATACTAACGCCGACAATGCGGCATTGACGGCGTGTACGGGCGCGGCGAATGATTGCAGTCTCCGTGGCGCCGTCATCGCTTCGAACGCGAACGGCGTCGGTGCCGACATCATTACATTCAACGGCGGCACCGCTCCCCAGTTGACCATTACGAGCGGGGGCAACGCTGAAAGTGCCGCAGCAACAGGTGACCTCGATGTGAACGGCAGCCTTACGATCACCGGCAATGCTCCAACCGCTCTGACGACGACATACAACAATACTTGCGGCGATTGCAAACTGTTTGGGATGGACCAAACCGGCGCGTTTCCCGGCATCAATGTCAGCATTTCGGGAATGACGATGTCCGGTGGTTTTAATAACGGTGCGGCGTTCTGCGGCAACTTTTTCGAAACCGGCGGCGGCATCGATTTCTTTTTGCAGAATACCGGGAATGCATTTACGCTCTCGGGTTCGATTCTCTCGGGGAATACCGTGACCGGCTGCACGCAGAGCTACGGCGGCGGTATCAACATCGACAGTGCAAATACGGGAACGCCAGGCGGGGCGAGTGCAGGCTCGGTCACGCTGACCAACAATGTGATCCAGACAAGCACCGCCGCCCGTGAGAGCGGCGGGATCAATATGTTTGCGGATAAGCACGATGTGACAATGACGGGCACAAATGTTACGAGCAATACGTCGTCTGCGGGCTTCGGCGGAGGCGGCATCAGGATCCGACATTCGTTTGGCGGAACGGTGACAATAAACGGCGGGGTCGTAAATTCAAACACTGCGGAGAACGGCGGCGGGCTCTTAATAGACGGGAATCAGGTCGCCAATATCGGGACGACGACGGGCGTCGGCGTCCAGAGCAATAACGCGGTAGGGGTAGGTAGTTTTGGCGGCGGCGTAGCAATAACCAATTCGGGAGCGGCCGGTGTCACAGGCAGTACACAGATAAACAATTCGAACATCAATCTGAATCACGCCGATAACGCGACGGGTAAAGGAGGCGGGCTATACTTCCTTCCGGCGTACAGCGCGACACTCTCAAATACAGGGATCGCTCAGAATACGGCACCGATCGGCGCCGGCGTCTTTAATGCAGGTACGTCACCGGCGATCACACTGAGCCTTACCAGCACCAATATTCAATTAAATGTTTCCACAGGGGCCGGGGCCGGGCTGCGGAACGAGACAGCGACCGCAGTCACAAACATCAACGGCCTTACAACCAGCGCTAATACGTCCGGGAGCGGCGGTGACGCGATCGAGATGGTAAACGGCGCGATAAATATGTCGGGTACAGTCACACTGAGCGATAACGAGAGCATAAACCTGGCAAATGGTACATTTACCTCGACATCGGGGAATATGAATATAGGCGGTAGCCTTACGCGTTCCTCTACTGCCACGTTCCTACCCAATTCCGGCAATGTCACTTGGCAAGGCAGCGGAACTCAGAACATCAACGGAACCGCGACGAGTGTTCCGTTTCACACTTTTACGGTATCCAAGTCGCTCGGCGGAACCTTGCAGGCGAGCGGAAGTGTGACCTCGCTGCCCATAGCGGGAAACATGATCCTCACATTCGGTACATTTGCTGCCGGAACCGCGACATCGATCCAGATGACCGGCGGAAGTTGGTTTTCTAACGGCGCAACGTTTACGCCAAACAGCAGTGTCGTTACGTTTAGCGGCGTCGCGGCACAGAGCATTGCCGGTGTTCTCCCGTCAACGTTTAACAACCTGACCATAAATAACGCCGCGGGCGTTTTGGCAAGCCTAGACCAGACGGTAAATGGTGCGTTGACCATGACCAGTGGGGAGTTGACGATGAACGGGACGACCGTACTTACCGTAGGCACAGGCGGCACGACATCGCGGACCGCAGGCCACGTCAACGGCCGTTTCAGAAAATTGTGGTCAGCACCGAGCGGAGCATTTCTCTTTCCGGTCGGCACGGCAGGAGCGTATTCGCCGGTGACCAACACGGTTACTGCGGGTTCGGGCGAATTAACGGTATTCGCTAATGCGGCAGTTGCACCGCTCGCTCCGGTTTCTCTCAACAGCAGCACTACGCTTCGTCGTTACTGGCGACTGACGGGCAGCGGCATTACGTCTAATATCGTATTCAATTATCTAACGCCCGATGTTTTCGGCAACGAGGCGGCGTATCAGGTGATTCGCGTAACCGGTGGAACCACGGCTCGAACATATGCCAATACCGGAACTATTTTTGTGACACCTGCGGCTAATACTTTCACGGTCAACGGCCTGACGACGTACTCCGACTGGACTGCCGGCGAACCGTTGGCTCCGACATCGGCAGGGGCCTCGATTTCAGGTCGTGTTACGGCGGCGGACGGACGCTCGCTTGGACGCGTTCGGGTGGTCGTGACCGATGCGGAAGGAAATTCACGCACGGCTCTGGCGAGCGCATTCGGCTATTATTCGGTCGAGGGCCTCACGGTCGGCCAGACTTATGTCGTGTCTGGAGCGAGCAAGCAATACACATTCACGCCGAGAACTATCTCGCTCGGCGAAGACGCGATCGGATTTGACCTGACCGCCGAACCGTAAGAATTTAGCCACGAACAAACACGAATTGGACACGAACAGGAATTAGCTTTCTTGTTCGTGTCTTTTTTCGTGTTTGTTTGTGGCTAATTTCTTTTCCTGATACTTTTCGCCGCGACCTTTCGCCTTATCTGGTGAAGGCAATCTTGCCTTACGACATCGATAACGGAGAAAGATCATGGCTACAAATTTCGCGACAGAATTCCCTACGACAGAACTCGCGGCTCGGCGGCAGCGGTTATCATTCGAACACCGCTTTTTGCTCGCAGTTGCAGTATTATTTCCGCTGGTGAATATCATCGGATTTGCACCTTCATATTACTTCAAGACCTTTTCTACAGCACCGCCGCTGCCGAGCCTGCTTGTTCACGTTCACGGACTCGTGATGTCCGCCTGGATCATTTTGATCAGCGTTCAGGCGACCTTGATCTCAGCCAAAAAGATCAAACTCCACATGACTCTCGGAATTCTGGGCTGCGTGCTCGCGGCGGCCGTGGTCGTGGTCGGCACCATGACAGGCTACGCGATGTTTGCCCGCGGATCGACATTTCCGGGCTATACGCCGGCACAGTTTTTTATCATTCCGATGGGCGACATCGTCAAATTTATCATTATTTTCAGTGCGGCGATCTACTACCGCAAGAACGCAGCGAACCACAAGCGCCTGATCCTTGTGACCGTTCTCAACTTTATGCCTTCGTCGCTCGCACGCTTTCCATTCGCGTTCGTGCCCGAACTCGGAGCGATCTGGTTTATCGGCGTCCCGGCGTTGCTCGGCTTGATATTCCTCGCGGTCGATACGTATCGTAACCGCAAGATGAATCGTGCCTTCGCTGCCGCAACTGCCCTGCTCGTTCTGGCCGGGCCGATCGAAACGATGATCACACGCACCGAGGCGTGGGACAGATTCGCGAATTCGCTGATCAGCTAACTATCGGACGAACAAGACGCGAGGACGAGACGCTGGGACTTGAATCTCAGCGTCTCTGCGTTTCGCTCTTTCTTTGTCTTCTTACGGTTTCTCGTCGCCGACCTTTACTTCTTTGACATCGGTTTCGAAGCGGCGGTAGTCGCCGTATTTTATCAGGTTGTTGATGTTGATGCCGGCGAAGAGGATCTTGATCTGGAGATTGATGTCGGCTTGGGACGGGAGCCAGATCTCGTTGTTGACGAGTTCGTTGTCGATGGTGAAGGCGGCTCCGCTTTTGGCTTTGGCGAGGAAGTTCCCGGCACTCTTGGACAATACTGCCTCGAGCCGGACGACTTGTTTTGTTGCGGTATCGACCCAGACGGCACCGGTGCAGAGGGCGAAGAGTTTTTCGTTTCGCGTTTGCGGTTTGAATGCGGGATTTGGTTCGTAATCGAAAACGATCACGTCGCGGTCTTTGAAGCGTTCGCGACGCGGATTTATCAGCAGACTTCCCTTCAGCGCGTCAGCGATCGTTATACGCTGGCCTTCGCCCTTGGGCTGGCCGACGGCACCTGAGGCGATCTCACGTTTTTCTTTTGCGGCAACCTTTTTCTCGATCTCAGCTACCTGTTTTTGCGCGTCCTTGTCTTCGTTCTCCTGATCCGACGGCGAAAGCGGTTTGCCGTTTTTCTCCATCTGCCGATTGATCCGATAGCCTTTGTAGAAGGTTAGGAGCCGTTTCTCAGACGACTTTTCGATCAGGTTTCCTGCTTTGTCAGGTTCGCGGTCGATGCGGAGTTCGGTGTAGCTGTAGTTTTCTAGAATGTCGTTGACCTTGTCGGCGTTGACGCGGATCTCGTTGAGCAGGGCCGTGATGTCGGGCAGAGGTTCATTTGAGACCTGCGGGAAATCAAAGAGGCCTTTTGCGATCGGTTGGTTCAGTTTCACATCATCGAGAATGATGTCGAAGATTTCGCCTTCGAGCGTCGTCTTGATCGAAAAAGGTGTCTGTACGCCACCCAAGACGCGATAATCGCTGTAATCCATCGTCTTTCCGGCGATGACCTCACGGATCAGGAAGTTTGTCGCCTTATCAAAAAATAGTTGTAGCTTTGTTCCTTTTGCTGTGTTGAGAATGACGACGTTTGTGGTTTTGCCGTCGATGTTGGCGGTTCCGCCGGACGAGATCTTTATCTTTTCAGCCTTGGTGCTGTTCCACCGGGCATTGCGGTAAGAGGCTTCGGCTTGAAAGTCACGAGCAGCGTCGCCGGTGATCGTTCTAAGACCGTCTTTCGAATCACGCAGCCATCCTGATTTACCGTTATAGCCTCTCGAAAATTCAAATCCGCCGACGTCGTAGGCTTCGCTGTACATTTTCCCGCCTGCAGCAAAAGCACTGTATTTTCCGGTCAAGCCGTCGGATACTCTCGTGATCTTGCCGATTTGCTGCCACGAAGTGACGGCTTTCAGGGCCTTTTCGCCGCCGAGAGTCTTGTTGGCGGCTGAGAGAATCTTTGACGGCGATTGGGCGAAAGCCGCGGCTGGGACAAGTAAAAGAAAGAACAACAGTCTCAATTTCATAAAAACCCTAATCCTTGATCTTGCGGTAGTCGTGATGATAATAGATGAGCGGGGATCCGGAACGGATGTCCGCGTTTTCTACCGTACCGACGATGATGGTGTGGTCGCCGCCGTCGTGGACGCTGGCGACACGGCATTCGAGTGTGACGAGAGCATCCCTGAGCATCGGCAAGCCTTCGGTCGACTCGTAAACTTCTGTGCCGTTAAATTTATCGACCAGAGGCTCGGCGAATTGCTGTGAGATATGCTGCTGGTGTTCGCCGAGAATGTGGACCACGAAAGCTGCCCGTTCGAGGAAGGCGTAGTGGCTCGCGGTTTCCTTGTGAATGCACGCGAGCACCATCGGCGGCGACATAGACACCGAACAAAATGCGCTAACGGTAATTCCATGCGGACGCCTGGCGGCATCGGCGGTCGTCATCACCGTCACGCCGCTCGCAAACCGGCTCATCGCCGCCCTAAATTCTTCGTCAGATATCATCGTAGAAAGTCCAAAACAAGATTCTACCGTTCGCTCAGTGGATTTTCCACTTGGTTAGAAATGAATTCGGCGTACGCGCAAATAAAAGGATGGTCGCGGCTATTGCTGCGACCATCCGATAGGACAGCATCACCTGCCCTTGTAACGGCCGAAGCCGTTTTACCCCTTGATCTGGATCGTTTCCGATCCGCGTTCCGAGCGTTCCCTGACAGGAGACCCGAACCGACATTTATATTCAGAGTCTACATGGGACAAGAATCACATGTCTGTGCTTTACCGCACACATGTATTTTCTTTTTCTATCGGACTGCTACGTGCGATAGCACACAGACTCTCCCGCAAGAAATGTGTTGAAGTAGCAGAAGATAATCTTGCAATTTAAGATTCGAGCTTTTGATCAGCTAGAAGGAGAAAAATTATGCTTTGGACAATTATATTGATCTTGTTGGTTTTATGGGCGTTGGGCTTTGGCGGCGTCGGTGGCCTGGCTCTTGGAAATCTGGTTCACATCTTACTTGTGATCGCCGTTATCGTACTGATCTTACAGTTGGTACGAGGACGAAGGATCTAGAAGTCGTATTTCAATTCTTTCAAAGGGAAGGCTTCTAACGGCCTTCCCTTTTGTTTGCGCTCCTTGCACATTCATATTAGCAAGGCGGCAGACGAGGATCATCTCGTTGCGCTCGCATTCTTGTTTTCGATCTGAGCGGGCGACTCGATCTTGCCGTCACGACCTGCCTGCATAAAGAAAATTATCGCCAGAAGGACCATCAATGCCAGACAAATTGCGGCAACGGTCACGCCCCAAATCTTAAATCGACTCGCCTTGGCCGTATCCTCGCGGACGACTACTTCTTCTCCATCAATATTCATAACATCCCTAGCCATAATATTTACCTCGCATACTAAGCAATAAACGCGAGACTATGCCCGCGTTGATCGCCATTAAACTCCAATCTTATTTTACGATTGGACCAAACGCAGGTATGTACGGGAGGTCACAAAGCTTCACTTTATGGTATCGTTGTGTTTGAAGACTTTGACGACCATGCCAGCCACAACCCTCACGCACGACGCACTAGAAAATATCCTCCTATCTGCCCTTCCAGCGAGCGAATTTGAGAATATCGCCCGAACTCTCGAGTGTGTCGAGTTAGAGGTCGGTGAAGTTCTGTGGGAGTCAGAAGAAACAAATAGGCACGTATATTTTCCGGTGACCGCTCTGATCTGCCTCCTGTACGAATCGGAGGAAGGCGTGTCTATCGAGGTTGGCATCACGGGCCGGAACGGGCTGGTCGGCGTGCCGACCTACATGGGCGATCCGCGGATGGCGAGCCGGGCAGTTGTTTTTCGTGCCGGCATGGCCTATCGAATGAAAGCCGCAGCCGTTAAAGATGAGTTCTCGAACTGCGGCGACTTTCAGGACATGATGATGAGCTACACACAGACGCTGATTGCTCAGATATCGCAATCATCGATCTGTAACGGTCTTCACACGGTCGAGCAGCAACTCTGCCGCTTCTTGCTCATCGCCCACGACCACCAACAGTCGGACGCGATCGATGAAACAGACAGTATCTTGCTCACCCAAAATCAGATGGCGAGCGTGCTGGGCGTCCGCCGCGAAAGTGTCTCGATCGCAGCCGCTGCCCTGCGGGACGCGGGCATAATTGATTATGTCCGCGGCGAGATCAGCCTGCTCGATCGCAAAGGCATGGAAGCTGCCGCCTGTGAATGCTACGCCATCGAAACTGAACAGTACGACCGCATCCTCGCGAAATACATACGCAAACACGGCGACTAACCACAGTTTCGTCATGTGTTACCTACCGCACAGACTCCTTTATTCATTCCGTTCATACTAGTCTCAGATCCCGGATATGTGGATTCTTTCGTGCAACTCTCACGCCGAAAGCGGAAGCTGCCGGGATCGCTTTTATACTTAGAATAAAGAAGGGGAGAATAATGAAATGAGAGATACATCAGAACTTACTCGGAATTCGACCGTCAGCTTCCGTGACGGCTTTACATATTTTCTAATTGGCGGCGGCATAGGTGCGGTGATCGCTCTGCTGTTTGCGCCGAAATCGGGAACGGAACTTCGCGGTGAGATCGCTGACGTTTCGCGGAAAGGTTATGACGCGACGAAAGAGAAAGCGATCGAGTTGAAAGAACAGTCGGCAGAAGTTATCCAAAACGTGCGGGAAAAGGCCGATAAGGTCTACGATTTTGCAGCCAGCAAACTAAAAAGCGGCGAGGCAGCGGTCGAAGACGCGTTTGACACCGCTTCGAAGGCGATCGGCAATGGCCTGGATGAGGTCAAGAATGACGTCGCCAATATTGCCAACAAACCGGCGAATGGCCGACGGGCTTCGAGCATCATGTAGGCCGGACAAGGACAAAAACACTTCATAAACTTGGCCGACCGCAGTTTCGCGGCCGGCCAAATGATTAGCGACTCTCCCGGGCGGCGTAGGCCGAAGGAAAATTATATGTACAAGACAAATTTACTAAAGATATCACTGTTTGCGATGGTCGCAATTATCTCCACATTTACTACTACGCAGGCACAACAGCGTCCGTATCAGGGCACAGAACGACAAGTGCAAACGCTGCTCGACCGCATCGAAACACAAACCGATGCGTTTAGCCGCGAAGTTGACCGTTCACTCGATCGAAGCAATATCGACGGCACAACGCGCGAAGATAATATCACGTCGGTGGTTTCCGAATTTGAGCAGGCGACCGATGCTCTCAACAGCAACTTTACATCGCGCCGATCGTCGGCTGTTGACGTACAGGAAGTGTTGAATCGGGCATTGGCCATCAACACCTTCATGCAGAACAATCGGGTCTCAACGCTGGCTCAGCGACAGTGGACGCAGCTTCGCAACGAGCTCAATCTGCTCGCGAGCACCTATCGTGTCGGTTCCAACTGGAACGCCGAAACGACGGATACAGGTGGAATCGCAAGCAACGCACAGATCCGGACAGTGATCGCACGTCTTAAGACGCGCAGCAGTGCATTTCGAGTTTCGGTTGGGCGTTTACCGCGTGCGACCCGGAATAACGCATCACAGGTGACGCAGGATCTGATGACGTTCGACGTCGCTCTTGATGACCTGAACCGCAGTTTGAACCGCCGAAATTCCGATGATGGCAATATTCAAGATGTACTGACACCGGCTTCGTCGATCAACAGCTATCTCGCAGAAAACCGCACCAACACGGACGTCAACGCCAAATGGAGCCTTATCCGCAGCGATCTGACCACGCTCGCGAGCTACTATCGCGTTAGCTGGACCGGCAACGATGTTATCACGCCGGACGATCGCGGCGGCAGTTTTGATTCGCGTCTTACGGGAGCCTATCGTTTGAATGTCGCCCAGAGCGACAACGTGACGACCGTAGTTGACCGTGCGATCGCGAATGCCAATTACGATTCGAACCAGAGTGACCGTATGCGACGCAACCTCGAAAGGCGTCTTGTTTCGCCCAACACCTTGTCGCTCGAAAAACGCGGCCAGCGGGTAACGATGTCTTCGGGGAACGGCGGAACCGCGTCGCTCACTGCGGACGGACGTGACCAGACCGAGACTTCGCCGAACGGACGCACCGTGACGACCAGTGTCACCGCGACGAACCGCGACCTGACGATCAGCTACGAAGGCGACCGTATGAACGACTACAACGTCGTGTTCGCACCAGTTGGCAACCGCCAGCTCAAGGTCACGCGTCGGATCTATCTCGAAAACCAGAGCCAGTCGGTTACGGTGTCGAGCGTCTACGACAAGACCAGCCAGACTCCGCAGTGGACGACGAACAATAACATCGGCGGCAACAACAACACGACCTTCGCCGTTCCGAACAATACACGGATCTCGGCAACACTTGACTCGGCTCTTTCGACCAAGAACGTGCAGGACGGTGACCAGTTTTCGATGACGGTGACCTCCCCGTCACAGTTCAATGGTGCCGTTATTATGGGAACGGTCAACAGCAATAAGTCGGGCGTTGTTTCGGGGCGTGCGAATATGTCGCTCGGTTTTGACACGATCCGTCTCAGAAACGGCAATACGTATCGCTTTGCGGGAATTGTGGATGAGGTTCGCTCGGCAAACGGCGATACTGTCAACGTCAATAACGAAGGCTCGATCCGTGACAGCAACCAGACCACCAAAACGGTCACTCGTGCCGGTATCGGTGCGGTTCTCGGAGCGATCATCGGTGCGATCGCCGGCGGAGGCCAAGGTGCCGCGATCGGTGCAGGCGTAGGCGCCGGAGCAGGTGCGGGAACAGTCATTCTCCAAGGCCGCGACAACTTAGAACTCGACATCGGCTCGACTTTCTCGATAACCGCGACCGCACCGGCCAACACCGCAACCCGATAACTTTCAGTTTTGACCTCGGACGAGGCTTGGTCCTAACGGACACGGCGGCCCGCTACAATGCGGACCGCCGTTTTTTTGTTTGCGGATGTCTACTGCTATCCGAGTTGAAAAATTCCAGCAAAATCTACCAGCCCGTCACGTAGATTACATAAGACAATAAAATTCGGGTATATACTTGTCAGGGACTTGGGACCAATGTTGAAATAGGGCAATCACGGTGGAACGATGACGACTGCAACAAAAGTATCTTTGGGATTCGGCGCTTTGATCGTCCTTCTGATCGTTTCGAATGCCGCCGTGATCTTGCCGCTTCAGTCGGTGGGGGGAGCGATCGATGCGATGACTGAAGCCGGACGCCCCCGGCGAGAAGCTGCTAAAGCGGTCGAGGTCGGTGTTTTGTCATTCGGACTGGCGGTTCGGACGTTTGCTCAAACAGGCGATCCGGAGTCTAAGAAGGACGCTGACGAAGCGATAGTAGAAGTCGAAACCCAACACTCCGAATATCAACGGTTGGCGGAGACAGAGCGGCAGCGAGTTCTTGCGGCGGAGTTTTTGCCACGTTGGCAGAGCCTGAAGGAGCAGGGAGAAGCGATAACGCAAGGTGGAACGCGTTTTTACGGTGAAGACGAATGGCGAACGCTGGCTGCAAAGCGGATCGCCCTTGTAACCTTCCTTAGAGAGGAAATGCTGGCTGAAGCTCTTGATAGCTACAATGCTGCTAGGCGGATCGCAACCAGCAAGGTCGAGGCAATAGAGAGATTTGTTGTTATCTTTTTTATCCTCTGTCTGATCATCGCGATCGTAATGAGCCAAGCCGTCGGACGAGCAATAGTCCGTTCGGAGCGAGAGTTACAGAGTCGCCGCGAACATCTTCGGGCGACGCTCACCAGCATTGCCGACGCGGTTGTCACAACTGACCCCGACGGCCTTATCACGTCGCTCAATCTCGCCGCCGAGCACTTGACTGGCTGGCCTCAGGCTGACGCCAACGGCAAACGGCTCGGATCGGTTGTGACTTTCGTCGATGAGGCAACGGGTACTGAGGTCGAGAGCCCTGCCTTAAAGGCCCTTCGCGAGGGAACGGTCGTCAGTTCCGACGGCGTTTTGCTCTCTACACGATATGGCACACAAGTGCCCGTCGAAGACCACGCGGCCCCGATCCTAAGCCCGAAAGGAGAGGTAGTTGGCAGCGTTCTCGTTTTTCGCGATGTGACCGAACGACAACTGCACGAACGTGAGTTGGAACAAAGTTATGAGGAGCTGGAGGTTCGCGTAAAACACCGCACCTACGAACTCGCCGAAACCCATGCCGAATTGATTCGTGAGATGGAAGATCACGCGGTCGACGAACAGAAGCGGATCGAGTTGCTGGGCCGAATGGTCACGAGTCAGGAAACCGAGCGCCGACGCATTGCCCGCGATCTGCATGACCAGCTCGGCCAGCGTTTGACGGCATTGCGGTTAAAGATCCAGTCCTTGAAAGACGCGGCCGGCGAACATGAGATCCTGGCGCCGAAGATCAACCGCCTACAGGAAATTGCGCTTCGGCTCGATGACGAAGTAAGCTATTTGGCATGGGAACTGAGGCCGTCCGCACTCGACGATCTCGGCTTTGCTGCAGCGGTCGGGGCATTTGTGCAGGAGTGGTCGCGGCATTTTGAAATACCGGCTGATTTTCACGCAGCCAAAATTCCAAAGCGGCGGCTAAGCAAAGAGTTAGAGATTCACCTATATCGAATCGCGCAAGAGGCTCTCAATAACATCGCCAAACATGCTAAGGCGAAACAGGTGAGTGTCGTGCTCGAAAAACGCGGTGAACGCATCATCCTTATCATCGAGGACGACGGTATCGGATTTATTCCGGCCAAAATGAAAACGCCTGATCGATCGGGGCGCGGGCTTGGCCTGTTGGGAATGCGTGAGCGGGCAACGCTGATCGGCGGCGACGTCGAGATCGAATCGGCTCCCGGCACCGGAACGACAATCTATGCTCGCGTCCCGCTCTCTGAGGCCGCGAAGGGCAAAACTGTATGAGCGAAAAACTGAGAATTCTTATTGCCGAAGACCACCAGACCGTTCGCGAAGGAATCAAGATGCTCGTCGATGCACAAGCCGATATGGAGATCGTCGGCGAGGCGAGCGATGGTGAGATCGCTGTGACTGAGGTTCAGCGGCTCGGCCCCGACATTCTCGTTATGGACATTTCAATGCCTACGATGAACGGCCTCAAGGCGACAAAACGCCTCCGCTCACTCGGCCTCGATGTCAAGATCCTGATGCTCACGCGGCACACCGACGATGGCTATTTGCAGCAATTGATCGCCGCCGGAGCAAATGGATACGCTCTCAAGCAAAGCGCTCCGGACGAATTGATAAAGGCCATTCGCTCCATCGGTTCGGGCAACGCCTACGTCGATCCGAGCCTGCAAGGCAAGGTCATGGGCAGCTACGCGGCCCGCTCGGCGTCGCTTCGCGGAGAAAACAAGAGCGATCTGACGGACCGCGAATCAGAGGTTCTACGCCTCATCGCTCTTGGCTACAGTAACAAAGAGATCGCCGAACGCATCGACCTAAGCATTAAGACTATCGAGGCCCACAAGGCCAATAGCATGCGTAAACTCGGCATATCTAGCCGCACCGACATCGTTCGCTACGCCATACTTCAAAACTGGCTACAGGACAACTAGTCCGACCAATTCAAACCTCCCTGCCCGTATAGGGGTTTTCCCTAGTAAAGTTGTCCCTTTTCCCGATTTTCCCTGAAACCAGTAAACGGCATACTCATTACATCGAGGCGGCGATCGCGTATCTTTCGCTTGTGATGGGGCGAAAAAACAGTTTGAACGCCGCCTCGATGTTGCAGGGGGAACGGGCAAGAAATACTCTTCCACTTCTTGCCCGAAATCAGATAAAGAGGAGAAAAACAATGGCTTTTGGAGAAATGACACGAGTGAGCAGTACAGATTCATACAGTAATTCTAACTATGTCCCTTACGTCGACCGGTCCCGCTCTCAACGGCCAAACGTGCTTTCGCGGGTATCAAACGATTCGGGTAACACAATTCTCGATTCGCTTGGCAGAGAGCTGGCCGCAATGATCGAACCATTTTTGAAGACGGTCGAGCTAACAAAAGAACAGGTCTTGTTTCAGGAAGAGGACGATCTCGATGTGGTCTATTTTCCGCTGACAGCGGTGATCTCCGAGTTTCGCTCGCTTGAGGACGGCCGCATGGTCGAGATCGCAGTGACCGGAAACGAAGGTGCCATCGGCCTGTCGAGCGTTTTGTCAGGCTCGCACTTCGCACACAATTACACGCAGGTCTCGCAAGCCGGAACAGTTCGGACGATCAGCGTTTCGAAGCTCGAGCGTTTGCTTCGGTCCAACGAAGCTCTGCGATACACACTTGGCCGGCATACTGACGTCTATATTCGTCAGATCTCGCAAAAGGCGATTTGCAATATGTATCACTCGGTCAAAGAGCGGCTCTGCACATGGCTGCTGATGGTCCAGGATCGCTCGGGCCGCAGCAAAATGAGCCTGACGCACGAGCAGATCTCACGGATCTTAGGCGTCAATCGGCCCAGCGTTTCGCGAATGGCCCATGAACTGCGTGAGAGTAAATTGATCAGCTATTCGCGCGGCGGTGTGAAAATACGCGACCGTGAACGCGTCGAACATGCGGCCTGCACATGCTACTTCGAACTCGGAGGAGCAGGTGGGCTGCTGAACTAAATATCCAGGATCCGCGAAGGTGTGTAGCGGGAAACAGTTTGAAAGGCAGGATCACCTGATCCAGTCTGGCGGGGACCAACCATACCTCGAACACCCACCATCGTGTTCATTCGGTTCCCGCCATAATTTTAATTTTTGACAGGAATTTTTGAAATAAATAGAGGAGAAAAACTATGCTTTGGACAATGATACTCGTACTTTTAGTTCTGTGGGCTCTCGGATTCGGCTTTGCCGGTGCTGCGGTCGGCAATTTGGTACACATTCTGCTTATTGTGGCTCTTGTCGTTCTGGTTCTTCAGCTAGTTCGCGGCAGCAGAGCGGTTTAGATCAAACTTTTTTCGGATACGCAAAAGCCCGTCCTCAGCGACGGGCTTTTGCATTATTCATGGAATTGAGTCGAATTAGAAATTCTGGCTCGGTTCGAAACTATAGAGGATCTGAGCAAGGTCGCCTTTGACACCTACATCATCGACGCTGTGGACGTTCTCAGCGTAGGATGTCGCAAGCATCGTGATCTCAAAACCGTTACGCACTCCCGGCCGCTGCGCCGGAATGAACAGCCGGCGGCCCCAAACCAGAAGGCGTTCGCCGGTGTCGGATGTGCCGCTTCCCTGGAATTTTACCTCGAACGCCTGCCAATCACCGTTGAGCTTGATCTCGCCCTCTGAAAGCATCTGATAGCTCGGTATCAGCTTTTTGAGCGTTTCGTTTGTTTCCTTTGCCATATGCGGAAAGCTTGGTGCATCTTCATTAAAAGTTCCCTTGCTCGGATAGTAGCTGATCAGCATCTGTTCGCGTAAGCGGCCGTCCGGCGTTGATTTTGAGATATCGAGAAACTTGCCCCGCACGGAAGGCGACGTGCTGGCCTGCGAGCCAATTACCTTCCAACTCTTTGGATAATAGAGCTTAAACCCGACAAAGTTGCGGATCAGGTCGCCTTTAAGATTCTGTTTGAGATTTGCATAATATTCCGTGTCCGGCGGCTGCGGAATATTTCGTTCCGCCGGCGGCATGATGGTGTCGGCTACCTGTAATGTTGATGAGGTGTTCCTGTTCTGGACAGTAACTTCGCCGGCGGGAAACTCGCCCGCAGCAGGACGATTGATGAGAAGGTACCACGCTCCCGCGATCAAAGCGAGGAGGGCGACGAATGAAATGCCCGCAATTTTTAGCCAATTCGAATTCGGCTCGGCGATGGCCTCGGGCGAACGCCGCGTCCACGCGGGACCGTCCTCCTTGTAATTCGGAAACTCGGTATAAGGTACAACCCTTTCCGGCTTAGCCACGGGGACAATCGGTTTCTCAACAGGTTTGTCTTCGACGACAGCAACATCTGCCGTGTACAAAGGCTCTTCTCCGACGACCGGTTTGGTTGCAGCCGCGAAAAATGCGTCGCCAAATTCGCGAGCCGTCACAAATCTAGCTCGCGGATCGGAGACCAGGGCTTTTGAAAAAACAATATCGACGTCGGACGAGATTCCCCCGACCAGACTAGATGGCAAGGCGGTCTTGCCGGAACGCTGCGAAGCCCGCAGATCCTTTTCAGTTTCGCCGTCAAAAGGCCGCTTTCCGGTCAGCATTTCGTATGCAACGACGGCAAGGGAATACGTATCGCTGGCAACGGTCGGGATCCGTCTGTCGAGGATCTCGGGTGCCTGATAGGCAATATTTCCGGCGTTCGGCGCGCCGCTAGCGACTCCAAAATTCGTGATCATTACGACGTCAGTTTCTGTGTCTGTGGGAACAACCGTAATATTCTCGGGGTGAATATCCCGGTGAAGGATCGCTTCCTGATGAACATCACTAAGTGCGTAGGCTGCCTGTTTGATCACGCGCGCGGCTCGCTCGGGAGAAAAGCGGCCATGGATCTGCAAAATATCGTCAACCGTGAGGCCGTCGATGTGTTCGCTGATCAGGTATGTCGTCCCATTGGTGTACGAACCCGAATCGAACAATCTCGCGACGTTCGGATGGTTCAAATGCGAAAGCGAAACCCGTTCTTCGGCAAAGATCGAACTGGTAACTTCGTCTTCGTCGGCCTTGTTCCTTAACATGCGGATGACGACACGTCGGTCGCCGACGATACGGTCTTCGCCCAGATACGCAAAGCCCGAATCGTCCTCGCCGATCATCTCGGTGACGAGGTATCGGCCCTTTACGGTCTTGCCGACGAATCCATTGGGATCATTGATATCAAATTCAATGAAGTGAGCTGTCGAAGACTCACGCTCGCCGAGATCGACATGTCCAGCAGGTATCTCGCGAGGATCGATGCGGCGTCCGATGGGCTTGGCAACCGGCGCGTCCTCGATGACAAAGGCGTCACTGCCGAGTTCGAGTTCCGGCTCCTCTTCGAAGAACATGGCGGCCGTTTGTTGATCCTTGAGATGGAGTTTTGGCTCGGGACGCTCGCCTTCGCTGACGACGAATTTTGGTACGTCGTTGAATATCCCGCTTGTCGTCGATTCGGAACGTGGCTTGGACAGTATGCTTGCAAAAACCCCGGAGGTCGAGCGCGTTTCGGAGGCATCAGGCACAAGGCGAGTTCCGTCAGTGTCGCAAAAACGCTGAAATCCGTCTGGATAATTTTGGCCGCATTTTGGGCAATGCATTTTGTCGGTCACGATATTTCTTAACCTCTTTTCTGTGCCCTACATGCGGGCAATTCACCATCAAAAACACGCAATCGCCGCCGAATTTCAGTAACGCGGCACGATTTAGCGACGGTTTGACGATCTATTTATATCTAGCGAGCTTACCGGCGAGTGTTTCACGGCCCGGATCGAGCGTAGCGGCTTGGCGGTAGACGCGTTCGGCGGCGGCGGACTTGCCCGTTTTGGCATAGCCGTCACCGACGGCCTCGAGCTGTGTTGCGAGCAAACGTTTCTCGAATGACGTGACGTAACGCATCGCCTGTATCAAGTAATTTTCGGCCGTCTCGAATCTGCTCTGACGTGCGAACAGCGATGCAAGCAGGCTGTATGAAACAAAACTCGATGGACTGATCTCCAGGCTTTTTCTTAGGTACTTCTCAGCGCCGGTGTAATTTCCCTGCGTTGTCATCGCTCGCCCGAGCATTGTCAATGCGGTCGGGTTTCGCGGATCGGAGACAAGAGCGGATTCCAAAAGGTTAACCGAATCTTTAAATTTGCCTTCGGACTGCATGACATCAGCGACGAGCAGCTTGGTCCCGACATCGTTAGCCC
Source organism: Acidobacteriota bacterium (assembly GCA_031362825.1). GTDB lineage: Bacteria > Acidobacteriota > Blastocatellia > Pyrinomonadales > Pyrinomonadaceae > OLB17. The sequence continues at coordinate 17,592 of JANLTF010000066.1, forward strand.
GAGTCAACGCATCATTGTAGGCAGCCACCGATGCCGTCGTTTTGCCTTTCTTGCGGAGCAGTCTGCCGAGATGGGCGTACGCCGGTGCAAAATCTTCGTCGAGCTGGACCGAACGGCGATAAGCAGCCTCGGTCTCAGGGCCGATCTCGCCGCTGAGTTCGAGAGCGACGCCCAGCTGGTCGGCTGCCAGAGCACTCTGAGCATCGAGTTTGATAGCCTTTCGAGCAAGCGTCTCGGCTTCGGCATAACGTTCGGACAGATTAGACGCCGCAACGGGCCGCGTCAAAATAAAACTGAGAGCGACTACGAGTTCGACATAATCCGGCTCGAGAGCGACGGCAAAGCGATACGATTTTTCGGCCTCCTCCCAACGCTGCTGATCGGCGTACAGATTGCCGAGACCAAGAAGGGCCCGCGAATCTCGCGGCTTGATCTTGTTTGCCGCCTTATAGGCAGTTTCGGCAGCAGAATAGTTGCGTTCGTCGCGAGCAGCATTTCCGAGTTCGATAAATTCCTCGTACTTTTCCTCGTTGGCCGCTGAATTGTTGCCGATCACTACCGGAGGCGTATCGTTCTGGATAATGACCTTTGGTTCTTTTACGGTCTTTTTTGGGGCAATGACGGCAGTCGTCGATTTATCTGTTTTCGGAGCAATGACCGCAGTAGTCTTTTCGGTGGTTTTAGGAGTTTTTGCGGTTTTTGACGGTGTTTTCTTAACTGTAGCAGGCTTTTTTGTTGCGGATTTTTTCGCAGTTGATTTTGCTTTGGGTTTGGCAGACGAGGATTTCGAAGGAGATTTTTTTGCCGGTTGAGTTTTCTTACTGCTGCCGCCGAAGAGTTTGTTGCTGCTGCCAAGATCCTGGCCCGAAGCGGCCGCCGCGAAGACGAAACTCAAGAATAAAACCGTAACACTCTGCATCGATAGGACTCTCATCTTCATTGTATTTTCCCGCGTTCTTTAGCCCGGCTTTACCAGCCTGAAACCAAGCGTTTTTTCCTTCGTGTCGTCCGCAACGTCTATCCGAAACGTCGATGTAATATCGATCTTCGTCCGGTTTTCATTGGCTGAGCCGCCGCGGATCATGACACGCTTTCCGGGTTTCTTTTTGATGTCAAGATTACTGCCAGGGTACGCCGCCAATTCGCTGCTCGTCCATTCCCAAACATTCCCGATCAGATCAACAGCTCCCCAAGTGTTCTTACCTTCGGCCTTTGTTCCAACCGGATCGGGCTCAGAATCGGCCTTGCCCATGACGGCCTTGCCGTCGGCCCACTGCGAACCCCACGGATATAGGTCTGCTTTCGTTCCGTTTCGGGCTGCATATTCCCACTCTTCCTCGGTCGGCAGCCGATAGGTCACTCCGTCACGCCTTGACCGCCACTCGGCAAATGCGATCGCGTCCGAAAGATCGACAAAACTAACAGGCCGGTTTTCGGTTCCGCCGACCGGTGCTCCATTGACCCAATGCTTAGGTGCCGTGCGGCCCGACTGAACAACGAACTGCGCATACTCGGCGTTCGTAACCTCGGTTCTATCCATTTCAAATGAAGACACCGTGATAGGGTGTGCAGGCATTTGGTTGATTTCCTCTGGCTTGGTGGTGCCGTCACGGCCCATCTTAAAAGTGCCGCCCGGTATCTGCACCATGTCCGGTTTTATCACCGTCGGAGAACTGCCCGGTTTTGGTGTCGGTGAAGCCGAATTGCCCGGCCCGACGTTGCCGCCACCAAACAATCCGAGCATATACGCACCAACCAAAGCTGCAATTCCAACAAAAAATACGACGAATATTCCGCCGATTCCCAAAATCCACGGCGCTTTGGACGATTTCTTTGGCGGCATCGACTGTACGCCGACGGTTCCCGTCATCTGATAGCCCGGCGGAGTTGTGTTCTGCAGCGGTGGAGCGGTATTCTGCAAATGCTGCGGTACTGGAGTTTCGGGATGGATCTGAGTAGCTGCTTCGGAATTGACGACGATCGGCGACAGGTCTTCGAACATTGGCCGCGGGATCGCACCGGTGGCGGCGGTCATTTCGGTTCTGAGTTCGGCTACGACCTCGACGGGCTTGCCGTCGCAGACCACATCGCCCAGCCAATCCTGAAAACCATCGTGGCTGACCCGCAGGCGGTGATTACCGCTCTGGATGCCCTCTAGCAGGAGCGAGCCGTCGTCAGGCGACAATCCGACGGCGACATTATCGACAAAAACCTTGGATTTCGGCGGCTTTGTCCGTACTACAAGGGATGAGACCGGCAGCGAATACCCCGACGTCATCTGCGACGTGTGCAAGCCCGGCTGTACAGCATCTTGGAACTCCTCGACCATCTGTTCGACGGTGGCGGTGCGATTTGCCGGGTCCTTTACAAGCGTGTGCTGGAGAGCAAGTTCGATATCACGCGAAACATTTATTCCAAAATCAGAGAGATTCGGGGCCGGATCGCTGATGTGCTTTTTCATGATCGCAGGTATCGACGAGCCTTTGAAAGGCACATCGCCCGCGAGCATCTGAAACAGCATCACACCGAGGCTGTAAATGTCGGCTCGCATGTCGGGGTCTTCGTCTGCCCACTGTTCCGGGGCCATATAATACGGAGAGCCCATTAAACCGGTCGTCTGGGCCTGAATGAACGAACCCAAAAGCTCGCCCGATTTGATCTTAGCAAGGCCAAAGTCAAGGATCTTGACGGACTGCGACAACGAAGCCTTGCCCTTGCAGATCATGATGTTGAGCGGTTTGAGATCGCGATGGACGATGCCCTGATGATGAGCGGCCCCGACTCCCGCACAAATTGCAGATATGAGTTCGAGAGCATGTTCGGGCGTGAGTTGCTTTTCGCGTGTCAGCAGATCGTGGAGCGATTCGCCATCAACATATTCCATTACAAGGAACGGAACAGTGCCGTTGATAACGCCGTAATCGGAAACACCAACCACATTCTGATGTCGGATAGCCGCAGCCGCGAGAGCTTCTTGCCTGAATCGCGTAACAAGCTGCGGATCGTTGCCGACGAGGTCCGGCAAAATGATCTTGATCGCATGGAGCGTTTTTAGATAAGCGTGGCGGGCCTTGTAAACGACGCCCATGCCGCCTTGGCCGAGACGGCATTCAAGATGGTATTTGCCTTCCAAAACCGGCTCGCCCTCGATCGTATGGGCGGTCGGCATCCCGTCATTAGGACAGGTCGCGACGGCATCGGCGAAACAGTTTTTACAAAGCTGACACTCTCTCATTGTCGATCTTTTAGTCGGCGAATCCCCAATTTTCGCTCGCCATAATAATAAAACAGGGCGAAGCGTGCGAAAATTCTAGATTATCACGATTTGATTCTAAATTCTTTGCCGAAAGCAAGCAAGGAAAAACCGCTTGTACTTACCGAATCAGTCTTTTACGACAATATTTACCAACCGTTTTGGCACCACGATCACCTTGATGATCGATTTGCCGTCGGTGTATTCGCGGGTCTTTTCGTCAGCGAAAGCCATTTTTTCTAATTCGGCGTTCGACGTTTCAGGGGCGGCCATTACCCGTGAACGTAGTTTGCCGTTGATCTGGACCGGGATCTCGATCTCGTCGGCTTTGGCGAGTTCCTCATTGTATTCGGGGAACAACGCGCCGTTTGCAGTCATCCCGTCAGCGTTGGCGGTGATCACTGAATAAAGCTCTTCGGCCGTGTGCGGGGCGAATGGCGTCAACATCAATGTCAGTGCTGTGATTGCTTCCCGGACGGCGTTGATCTCAGATTCAGTGGCGTTTTCGGGCTCGACTCCGATCTCGTAAATCGCGTTGCACATCTCCATCAAGGCCGCGACGGGTGTGTTGAACTGGAGCGTGTCAAAGCTGTCGCCAACGCGTTTGATCGTCTGATGGGTCTTTTGACGAAGTTTGCGTGCGTTCAGAATGACGGCTTCAGCCGTTTCTTCGTCCGCGGATCTCACGCCAAAAGGCGTAGCTCTTAACGCTTCATTCCACTTATAAACGAGTCG
>JANLTF010000108.1:0-5505 GCA_031362825.1 Acidobacteriota bacterium
ATACCGAGGAAGCCGCGAGCATTCGAATCCGTGTTGATATAGACTGCGGCCTTTTCCTTTAGTTCGGCGGCGTGCAGCTCGGCCCATTCGGTCGAGCCGATCAGCCCTTGCTCCTCGGCGTCCCAGCCGGCGAAGATGATAGTGCGTTTCGGCCGCCATCCTGTCTTTGCGAGTTCAGAGATGGCACGAGCCTCTTCCATCAATGCGACCATTCCGCTGATCGGATCCTGCGCTCCGTTGACCCACGCATCGCGGTGATTGCCTCGGATGATCCATTGGTCAGGCCGTTCGCTGCCACGCATCTTGGCGATGACGTTGTAGATCGGCTTGATATCCCAGTTGAACTCAAGCTTCATTCTTACGGTTGGTGTCTTACCGCCGAAGTGATACGTGATCGGCAAACCGCCGCGCCATGCGGCTGGTACGACTGCTCCATCGAGGTTTTTCAGCAGAGGCAACGCATCGCCATACGATATCGGCAGGACCGGAATTTTGGTAAGAGTTTCCGCATTCTTCACGTCGATCCGCTTTGCATCTTTGGTCGCTCCAATTCCCTTGGTCAGCGGATCGCCGGGATAAAGCGGCATGTCCATTACCGAACCACGCTGCACCCCGTCTTCGCTGCGCCAGGCTCCCTTTGGATAAACGTCACCCTGAAAGAAGCCGTCGTCGCGAGGATCCGAATAGATCAAACATCCGATGGCACCGCGTTCGGCGGCAACTTTGGGCTTGATGCCGCGCCAAGAACCGCCGTAACGCGAGATCACGATCTTGCCTTTCACGTCGATCCCGCGTTTATCCAATTCGTCATAGTCGGCCGGCGTCCCGTAATTGACGTAAACGAGCGGCCCGGTGACATCGCCATCGATGGAGTATGCGTTGTAATTTGGAAGCTGTTCCGTCTGCTGGCCGCTTGTCGCATCACCTTCGACGGCAGGCTCCACGAGTTTCATCGAAAACTTTTCGGGCGAGGTCATTTCAACGATCCGGGTTTTGGGAGTTGGAAACAACACGTGAAATTCTTCAAGCGAGGTTTCATAGCCCCACGATCGGAAAAGCGAGGCCATAAAATCGGCATTCTGCTTGTTATATGCACTGCCCAAATGATGCGGACGCGCCGTCAGACGCTTCATCCACTCGCGAAGGTTTTCTGCCCGAAGAAACGAGTCGAACTTAGCCTCTGCAGCTCGCTGCGTCGCAGTTGATTCGGCCGTGTAGCCTTGGAGCGTCGATCCGCGGGAAGTTTGAGCAATGCCCGTTGAAGCGAGCGTGAGCATAAAGAACGAACAAAGAATTCTAGCGATCATTTTCCCTCCGACTATCGCGTTTCCTAATTCATTGCCAAACCCAATTCCCGAGCGTCTTCGTCAGAGACATCGATGTACATACGCAACAGAGCTGTCGAGAACGTCTTTCCCTGGGCGTCCGTCATCAAACTCAAAGTGCCGCCGCCGCCGAGGCTTCCGTGGAGTAGGAAGTTTAGGGCACCGAGATTCGGCAGTTCGAAACGCTCGACGCCGCCTTTGACCATTTCGCCGAAATGCTGTTTGACTCGTTCGGCAGTGACTTCGCGGACGAGGGCTTCGTAATGTTCGGGTCTAAGGGCGATGAGGCCCACATTTGAAGAATCCCCTTTATCCCCGGAGCGGGCGTGGGCGATTTTTACAAGCTGAACTTTCATTTATTTTTCTACCTCAAATACAAGAAAATAATCCATCCCATCCGGTTTCACGAAATCATATTCTTCTTTCAATGCGAATCCGGCGCGTTTTAGTTCCCCGACAGCCTTATCGCGATCGAGTCCGTGATCGTCGCCGGTGCCGTTCCTATCGATGATGCCGACGAGTGCACCTTTTTTAAGTGCCGGACGGAGATTCTTCATGAACGTGATCGGCTTTTCGATCTCGTGATAGGTCTTTAGTATCAGGACGGCATCCACGGAATCTCTCGCGAGCTTTGGATCGTCGAACGTACCGAGTACCGTCGTGATATTGGATAGTTTCTCGGTCGCAGCACGCTTTTTGATGTGGTCGATATACTCCTGATTGATCTCGACCGCGAAGACCTTACCGGTTGTACGTTTCGCCGCCCGGACGGTGAACCAGCCGGAACCGGCACCGATGTCCGCGACAGCACGTTCGCCGCTGATCTTTAGGATGTCCATCACGCGGCCGATCTGAAGGTTCTTCTCGCGGTCGGCGTCTTCGAAAATGGACAGATCGCCGTCGTATGGTGTGCTGGTGTTTCGCGTGATGGCGTCGGAAACAGCGGGTGTCGGCGTTGGTTCGACGGGCTGTTTCGCTGGTTTCGGCTGGCTCTGTGCGACTAGCGTGACGACGACCAGCAGGAGCCAGAGCTTCATACCTACTAAGATCGCAACAAATCTTCTCATAATTCAGCCAGCTCAAAACATATTAGTTCGTTTCTAAATATATCATCCGCGACGAGATCGACAAGGCCGATGCGTAGGGCTTTCTCCGCATCGACCGTCGCAGCCGTAAAGAACATCTCAAGAGCATTGCCCTGACCGACAAGTCGCGGCAAACGCTGCGTGCCGCCCCAGCCGGTGATGATGCCGAGTCCTGTGCCGGGATGGGCAAATTTAGCGTTGGTTGAGGCTATCCGGATATCGCACGATAGCGCCAGATCCAACGCCCCACCGAAGCACCAGCCGTTGATCGCCGCGATCGTCTTTTGCGGTAAGGCTGCTACCTTTGCCATTAGTGTTTGGCCGTAACGGGCGAAATCATGAGCGTTTTCAGGCGATACCCTCGCGATCTCGCGGAGGTCGGCGCCGGAGGCAAAGCTATCGCCGGAGCCCGTGAATATTAGCCTTGTGATATCGCTATTCAACGATAGATCATCGACGATCGTGTGAAGTTGATCCAGCACGACGACTGACAGCGGACTCCTGATCTCGGGCCGCGTGAAGCGGACGATCATCGCATTCCCGCTATATTCGATTGATAGTTCGCCGGGCATCTTTAGGTATTTAACCACAAAGACGGGTAGGCACAGAGAAGGAAAAGAAGATATTTCTTCTCCGTGCCTCTTTGCCTCTGTGGTGAAAATCTCTGCTAAACTATCTCCATGTTCCGAACAAACAAAGCTCATCCGTGGCATGGAATTCCGATCGGCGACGAGGCACCTAATGTGGTGACCGTATTTGTCGAGATCGTTCCGCGTGACACTGTGAAATACGAGGTCGACAAAGAGACCGGCTATCTGAAGATCGACCGGCCGCAGCAGTATTCGAACGTGGTTCCGGCGAACTATGGCTTTATTCCGCGCACATATTGCGGCGAGAATATTGCGAACATGGCCCGCGTAAACAGCGGCAAAACGATCAGCGACGGCGACAACGATCCCCTCGATATTCTCGTACTGAGCGAGCATCACATCCCGCGTGGAGACATTATTCTGAAGGCGACGCCGATCGGCGGTTTTTGCCTGATCGACGGCGGCGAGGCTGATGACAAGATCATCGCCGTTCTGAAAGGCGACAAGGTCTTTGAACAATATACCGAGATCAGCGAACTGCCAAAGGGCATTCTCGAACGTTTCGAGCATTACTTCCTGACCTATAAATCCCTTCCCGACGAGCCAAATATCTGCGAGATCGCTTATTCCTACGGCCGGGAAGAGAGCTATCGCGTGATCGATGCGGCGATAGCCGATTACGCGGATTTGACTGCCGGGAACTAAGGTTTTTACCGCAGAGACGCAGAGGCGGAGAAAATTTTTTATTGCTTTTCTGCCTCTGCGTCTCTGTGCCTCTGCGGCGAAAACTGCTAGAACGGAAGTTTCGCTTTTAGATACGTAAAGCCGAGTTTGCTGGCGACCGGAATGCCCTTTTTTATTGCTTTTCCGGTCAGTTTGTACGCGAACTTTGAGACCGCCGGGACTGCCTTGAAGAGCAGCGGTTTGGCGATGTTCTTGGCAGAGAATTTGGTCGTTGCCCACGCGGCTTGCCCGGCTGATTTGACGACTATGACGGTGACTTGCCCGGCAAAGTTGGCGACCTGCGTGATGGCACCGTTCTGCTTGGTCGGCGCGGTATTCGACTGGCCGAACGCGGCGGCTGAAAACATGAGCGCGAACGCACAGGTGGTGGCTATTTTGAGTAGATTGATCTTCATTGCGGATGCTGAGGCCGGGGACTTTGAGTGCGGGGCCGCCATTTAAGGCGGTAATACAATGATAACCGTAATCGATCCCATTTGGGAAGCATTTTCTTGCCATGTAAGCCGAGTACCGTATCGTTCCACTTAGGAGGCTATTTGCGGACAAAGTGGAACGGCTTAAACCATTGATGGTGTGATAGTTACGGGGATAAACCGTTCCACTTGTATTTTGGTCGTACGTGCTAAGTGGAACGGCCATCTTGAACCTCCAACTTTTTTCGTCTTTTGCCATTTATATATCTAAAGGCAGTTGTCTTCGCCACACCTAAACGTTTCGCGATATTGGCGGCACTGTGTCCGGCACCGGCTAGTTGCCGTGCGTAGGCGACGCGGCGTTCGTCTAGTTTGGGTTCGCGATTCTTTGGTCGCGGTGACGGTTTTGCCGCGAGGTGATTTTGTTCTTTGTCAAAACCGATGAATTGGAACCCGAGAAAATTGTCGGCACGCATGTCGCCGCTGCCGGGGCGGATCTCGGCGGCGAGATCGAATTTGCGGAAGCGGTACGACGCAACGTTTTCCTCGCCATGTTCGATCCTTCCCGAACGGCTTTTGACTTGTTTTAGATAGCGAATGTCGGCGCCGAGCCCGCTGCGGCCGAGTGCGAACATCGAATCGGCGACCTTGGCAAGATCGATCGAACCCTGCAGGTCGTTTTCGGTCAGCGGCAGATGATCGCCGTGTTTCGTCGTATGTGCGACCGCGAGGATCGACATCATCCGCTGCTTTTTGATTCCCTGCAAACGGTTCATCAGACGGAACGCGATGCTCGCGTTCGCCGTCGAACTGCGGCTGAGAAACGTGATATTGTCGCAGATCAGAACGTCGGATTCGTACTGGTCGATCTTTTGCTCGATATTCTCAAAGATCATATCGGTGAAATCTTCGTAACCGTCGATCAGTCGGCCATCCCAAAACAGCTCGGCCCGGAGCAATTCGGGCGAGAACTGATAACTGTTTGCCGCGTCGTCCTCTGCCGTATAACGCCGGGCGAACTGCCGTCGTGTGAGTTCGAAATCGATATATAGGACGCTTTTCGGCGGCACTTCGCAGCCGGGTTCGGGCTTGTTGAAAGGCGTGATCGAAACGCCGCGAGCCAGACATTCGGCGATCTGCACGGCAAGAGCACTCTTGCCCACGCCCGGCGTCGCAAAAAGCACCGCAACCTCTTCGTCCCGCCAAAACGGCCCAAACAGCTCTTTCGCCGGATCGCTCTCCCCGTTGCCCGAAACATACTCCTGAACCGGCTGGATATACAGCATCGCCGGCTTCGAGGCGTAGGCTCGCGGAAATTTTTTCTTTTCCTCCGCGATCAGCCTGTCAG
>JANLTF010000182.1:0-5910 GCA_031362825.1 Acidobacteriota bacterium
TTATTGGCGAGATGGGGTTTGGTTGCGGTGATGATCCTGGCGGCGAGAATGCGGCTTTCTGTATTTGGCACCGGTTTAAAAGGGCCAAAATACGTCGCGGCACCAAGTGTCACAGATGCGTTACCAAGTGGGAAAAACGCGTTACCAAGTGTCACAAAGGCGTTACCAAGCGTCAAAAACGCGGCACCAACTGTCACAAAATTCCACCGCAAAAACGTCATGTACGCTCCGCCAGTAGGGTCAAATCACACCGCCAGACACTTCAAATCGCACCGCCACACACTCCAAATGTCACCGCCAGAGACCATAAATCTTCTGCCAGATCCATTGCGCAAAAAACGCGGCCGGTTAACGCAACCGGCCGCATGTCTTTTGGACTAATGGAGAAGAGACTAACTCTTTCGCTAGGTGGAAACTTGTTTGTCAGTTGTCAGTTGTCAGTTGTCAGTTGTCAGAATTATCTTCATTACTAATCACTATCAACTCTTCACTATTCACTTTTCACTGTTAGCTGTTCACTGATTGACCAATCTCATACGTCCATCGGCTAGTCTGATGGCAACGGCGTTTTGCTCGATCGTGAGCGGCTTTGCTTCGTTTTTGACGAGCTGAGCGATGACCTTGTTATTGATATTCGGCATCCGCAAGGACGACGGGTTTGAGATCGAGCTGTATCGGGCCGAGATGCGGCGAACGTATTCGCGGGTCTCGTTGTACGGCGGAATGTTGTTGCCGTATTTCATCACGGCACCTTCGCCGGCGTTGTAGCCTGCGAGTGCGAGGTTGACGTCCTGGCCGAACATATCGAGCAGCATACGCATATATTTAACGCCGCCCTCGATGTTCTGTTTCGGGTCGTAGATATTCGTCACGCCCAAACGCCGGGCCGTAGCGGGCATTAGCTGCATCAACCCCGACGCACCCTTGTACGACAACGCTTTGAGCTTAAACGACGATTCCTGATGCATCTGTGCGTAAATGAGCAATGGATCGATGCCGTACCGGCGGCTCGAATCGACGATGTACGAGTCGATCGTCATATCGCCCGTCGTAAAGCCCTTCATTCCGGAAGCTGTGCCCATCCGGAGGCTTTCGCGGCTGTACGCGGGCTCGGGTCTTGCAAAGCCATCCGAGACACTCATACGAGCCTGCGATTGGCTCGTTTTCTTGACCAGCTTTTTGTTAGTAGTTGTTTTGGCCGTTACCGCCGCGGCCACTGGTGACCGGTGAACTTGAACGCCCCGTGACGTGTCAAAGTTGTCAAAGAATCGCGGGCGATCCTGTGCAAACGTGGGAATGCTGAGGAAGCATATACAGGCGAGTATCAGGTAAGATTTTTTCATTGGTAGGTGTTTTGACAGACGGGTATCGGCACGATCGGGCGAGTCCGTTTCCGGAACGTCTTATCGTCTACTTAATAAAAATGCGCAAGGTGGAATAGTTTCCACAAAATATAAAAATATTTAACAATGTTGCTTTCAGTTGTCGGTAGTCAGTTATCAGTTGTCAGTGGTTGCTAAGTAGTTGTAACGCGCAGCAAGGCAGTATTGTCGGTTGTCAGCGGTCCATACATACTGATAGTCTGAGAACTGACAACCGGCCACCGACAACTGGCAACTGACATGCTTTATGTCTCGCAAATCCTAAACCGGCCGATATTCGATGCCCGCAACGAAAAGATCGCGGTCATCGCGGACGTGCTTGTGCGCTACGGCCGCGAAGAGCATCCGCCTGTGATCGGGCTTGTCGCACGATATCGACGGCGTAATTTCTTTATGCCGCGGCGTGATATTTCAGAGCTTGGTTTGCACGGGGCAAAGATGAGTTCGGCGATCCTCGATCTCAGCCCGTTCGTTCGTCGCGACGGCGAAGTTTTGCTAGGAAAAGACGTTCTCGATAATCAACTGATCGACGTTGACGGCAAACGCGTCGTTCGTGTCAATGATGTCCAGTTGATCGAGGCCGGGAATTTATGGCGCGTGACCGGGGCTGATGTCAGCCTACAGGGGTTTGTCCGCCGCCTGATGCCGCAGGGCTTTTTCGGGAGCGGCCGTCCGGTCGAGGTCATCGATTGGGCGGACGTCGGATATCTCGCGACCGACACGACGACCGTTACGGTACAGCTAAAATCCTCAAAAGATAAGCTCTCGCGTCTCCACCCGGTCGAAATTGCCCAACTTGCCGAATCGCTCTCGCCGATCCACCGGACCGAAGTTGTCGAAAGCCTCGACGACGAGATCGCAGCCGACACATTGGAGGAAATGTCCACCGAGGCGCAGGCTCGCATTCTCGAAGACATGGACGAGGAACGTGCCGCCGACATTCTCGAAGAAATGTCGCCCGACGACGCCGTCGATGTGCTCGATGAAATGGACGATGAAAAGAGCGAACAGCTTTTCAATCTGATGGAGGACGATGAAAAGGCCGACGTAGCCGAGCTAATGGCGTTTGAGAACGACACTGCCGGCGGACTGATGACGACGGAATTCGTTGTATTTCCAAAAGATCTGACTGTTGGCGAAACGATCGCACGCCTCCGCGAAATGGCCGAGACGCCGAACATGATCTATTACCTCTACGTCGTGGACGAAGAGGCCTCGTGGAAGATTTGCGGCGTCATCAGCCTTCGTTCGCTAATACTCGCAAATCCAACGTTCAAATTGTCCGAGGTGATGAGGACCAAATTTCGTTTTGCGCATCCATCAGAACCAGCCGAAGAGGTCGCCCAGACGATCTCCGAATACAATCTGCTCGCCCTACCCGTGATCGATGACGAAGGCGACATCGCCGGTATCGTAACCGTCGATGATGCTATGGAAATTTTGCTACCAAAGAATTTACAGCGGCGTCTGCCGAGGCTGTTTGGCTAAAGTCCAAATTGTTTCAAGTGATGGTCGATATGCTTGTGAGCGATCAAAGCCCATTCCTTTGCAGTAAACTTTCCGAACTTCGGATGATACGAACAATCTTGATCAACGGGCAGGCAGGCGAGGCGGTTTATCGATGCGATCAATAGTTCTCGATCCTCTTCGAAACTGACGGGCCGGCGGCCGTTCCGCTGTTGGTCGAGGTCGGCCGAGACCTTGACCTCTTTCGGCATCGGCAAAACGTACAGGATCAGCGGTTTGATAAATGTTCTGGCCGCGAACGAACTCTTGTCCGGCAGGCTCGCCGCAAACGGCAGTTCGCCGGCCTGAACAAGATGCGACATCATCTGATTGACCGACATCTTGCCCCACAACGGCGTCTCGGTGCCGTCAAGCTTGCCGATACGCGTCAATAGCTTTGCTCTGTCGTTTTCGTTTCTGATCGTTGGCATAGTTTCTTAATCTTAATATTCGTTTGAAATATTTCAAGAGCATTCAACCAATTTCGCACTTTTCTGCATCAAATAATTAAACGCGAACACCGCAAATTGAAACCGTCACGATACAAGTGTCGTAGAACAACAAAAGCTTGAATTTCCCGTAATTGAACTGATAGACTGAATAGACCCAAATTAGGATCGAACGAGGTAAAAATTTATGAAACGTTTGTCTTTCTTACTTACATTTCTCTTCGCACTGGCGGTCGCCGCAAACGCTCAAGGCATTGCGGTTGGCGGTACGATGGAAAATTTTTCGCTGTCTGATGCCAGCGGAACGATGAAAACCCTGAACGAGATGAAGGGTAAGAATGGCGCTGTCATTATGTTTGTCTCGTCGCAGTGCCCGGTCGTCAAGAACTACAACGATCGGATGAACGAGATCGCTGCCGATTATGCTGGCAAGGGAATTACGTTCATCGGCATCAACTCGAACGTCGGCGAGATCGACAAAACGGTCGCGAAGCCCGTCGATTGGGTGAAAACACATATAGATGCCACGTACAAATTCCCGGTCCTATTTGATAAGGGCAACGTTTTCGCGGACAAACTCGGTGCTAAGGTAACTCCTGAGGCGTTCTTTGTTGACGCAAAGAATGTTCTGCAGTATCACGGAGCGATCGATAACGACCGGTCCGGATCGAATGTCACAAACCCGTATCTGAAGACGGCGTTTGATTCGTCACTTGGCGGCAAGCCAATCGCCATTACATCGTTTGCCGCTTTTGGCTGCACCATCAAACGGGCCGGCGAATAGTCATTTTTATGTTCACAGTTCCACAAACAAAAGGCCTGCTTGCGGGCCTTATTCTCTTTTGCACCGGTGTTGTTTCGATCGTTGCTCAGAAACCTGCAAAACGCGTTGTTCAGATCGACAACCCAAAACTTGCCGAAGTGATCAAGCCGGCGGGCAAACCGCTGCTGATCAATTTTTGGGCAACCTGGTGCGACCCTTGCCGCGAAGAGTTTCCCGACCTCGTCAAGCTTGATACCGAATACAAAGGCAAGATCGACGTCATCACGATCTCGCTCGATGACCTCGCCGAGATCGACCGCGATGTGCCAAAATTCCTTGCTTCGATGAAGGCTGAGATGCCGGCGTATTTGTTGAAAACAGACGATGAGAACGCCGCAATAAAATTGGTGTCAAAAGACTGGGCAGGCAATCTGCCGCTGACCGTCCTGATCGACGCAAAAGGAACGACAGCGTACCAGCGGAACGGCAAGTTTAAATACGAGACGCTGAAAGAAAATATCGACCGAGTGCTGGGCACGGTTTCGCTCGGCAGCAGTGTCATCGAAACGATCGATCTTGTAAAAGTGAAAGACGGGCGACGCGACGATGCTCGCTATTATTATGAAAATAACTGGCGTGCCTACCGCGCGGCCGCCGTCAAACGCGGATTGATCCATTCGTTCGATTATGTCGAGATCATGTCAGATAAGGACTCAGCTTTCGACCTGCTCCTGATAACGCGCTATCAGGGCGAAGAGCAATACAACAACCGAGAAAGGATCTTTGAATCGATAATAAAGGAACTATCGCCAAACGGGCCGTTTCTAAGAGGCGCGTCTAAGCCGGACGACTTTCGTCACGTCGTGTATGCGTACACCGGCAAGTCCATATTTTCGGCGGCCAAATAAGAGGAGAAATATGTTTAGAACGATCGAAGATTTTCAAACTGCGTGGGCCTACGAAGCCGAGATGACCGGCAAGGTTTTGCTGAATTTGACCGACGAATCGCTTGGGCAAAAAGTAAACGATGAGGGCCGCACGCTTGGCTATCTGGGCTGGCATATCACTATAACACTCGGCGAAATGCTAGGGAAAGTCGGCCTTACGATAGACGCTCCGGCCGAGGAAGCCGAATGCCCAACAAGTGCGGCTGAGATCGCCCGAATCTACGGCATCGGCGGAAAATCAGTCGGTGACGAAGTCAATAAAAACTGGATCGCCGAAACCTTGCTGATTGAGGACGAGATGTACGGCGAGACTTGGTCACGCGGCAATACGCTCTTTTACCTGATCCTCCACCAAGCCCATCATCGAGGTCAGATGGAAGTCTTAATGCGCCAAGCGAGCCTTAAAGTCCCCGGCATCTACGGCCCCGCCAGAGAAGAATGGGCCGCCTTTGGAATGGCGGCCTTGCCGTAAGCTTGCAGGCGAAAGGCGGCGTGCGTCCCAGCCTTTTTACAAAGAGTTTATGCGTTTCGGTTTGAAAAAAATGGCCGAAGAGCATAAACTCATTTGTTTATTTCAGGTGACTTTTTCGCTTCTTTAAACCCATGACGAGTATTACCGCAGAGATAGTTGAACAACACGGACTAAAGCCCGACGAATACGAAAAGATCAAACAGTTGATGGGACGCGAGCCTAATTTTACAGAGCTCGGTGTTTTTAGCGTAATGTGGTCGGAGCATTGTTCGTACAAATCTTCGCGGGTGCATCTCAAACGTCTGCCGGTAACGGGCCCGCGAGTGATCGTGCCGCCGGGCGAGAATGCCGGCGTCATCGACATCGGTGACGACTGGTGCGTCGCGTTTAA